>NZ_CFHOXV010000038.1:0-39485 GCF_984505615.1 Alteromonas sp.
CTGGCCGTTACGGATGCGGGTAAACATATCCGCGATAGGATCTTGCATGCTCATTTTTAGCTACTCCTTACCAGCTGGCTTTTTTCAGGCCAGGGACTTCACCGCGCATCGCTGCTTCACGCAACTTGATACGGCTCAGACCGAACTTACGTAGGAAACCGTGTGGACGGCCAGTAACGCGGCAGCGGTTTTGCTGACGAGATTTAGCACTGTCACGTGGCAGTTGTTGTAGCTTCAGAACAGCATCCCAACGCTCTTCTTCAGAGGCGTTAACATCGCTGATAATCGCTTTAAGCGCAGCACGTTTTTCAGCATACTTAGCAACAAGCTTTGCACGCTTTACTTCACGAGCCTTCATTGATTCTTTTGCCATAACCCTACACCTTATTTTCTGAATGGGAAGTTGAACGCACTAAGTAATGCGCGCGCTTCTTCGTCAGTGCCAGCACTGGTAGTGATGGTGATATCCATACCACGAACTTTATCTACCTTATCGAAATCGATTTCAGGGAAGATAATTTGCTCGCGTACACCCATGCTGTAGTTACCACGTCCGTCGAACGACTTAGCGTTCAGACCACGGAAGTCACGGATACGTGGAATTGCAATCGAAATTAAGCGCTCTAAGAATTCCCACATGCGCTCGCCGCGCAGGGTTACTTTACAGCCAATCGGATAACCTTCACGGATTTTAAAACCCGCTACTGATTTTCTAGCAACTGTAACAACAGGCTTCTGACCGGCGATAGCCGTCATGTCAGCTTGAGCATTCTCAAGTACCTTTTTGTCAGCAACTGCTTCACCTAAACCCATGTTTAGAGTGATTTTTTCAATCCGAGGGACTTGCATGACGCTTTTGTATCCGAACTGCTTAGCAAGTTCAGCTACTACTGTTTCTTTATAGAAATCATGCAGTTTCGCCATCGTACTCTCCAATTAATTAAACAAGTTCACCGTTAGACTTAAAGAAACGAACTTTCTTACCGTCTTCAGTACGGAAACCAACGCGATCAGCTTTACCCGTAGCAGGGTTAACTACCGCAACATTAGAAACGTGAATTGATGCTTCTTTCTCAACAATACCGCCAGCTACACCCAGTTGTGGGTTAGGCTTTTGGTGCTTCTTGACAAGGTTAACACCTTCAACGATTACACGGTCTTCAGACGTTAAAACACGCACGACTTTGCCTTGCTTGCCTTTGTCTTTGCCCGCTAATACGACTACTTCATCATCACGACGAATTTTTCTAGCCATTATCGTGACTCCTTATAGTACCTCTGGGGCCAGTGAGATGATTTTCATGAAGTTGTCACTTCTCAGCTCACGTGTAACCGGTCCAAAGATACGCGTACCAATAGGTTGCTTATTGTTGTTTAACAATACAGCCGCATTTGCGTCAAAACGGATGGTAGAACCATCTGCACGACGAACGCCTTTTCTAGTACGCACCACCACTGCGTTCAGTACGTCACCTTTTTTTACTTTACCGCGAGGAATTGCTTCCTTAACAGTAACTTTGATGATGTCACCGATACCTGCATAACGGCGATGCGAGCCACCAAGAACCTTAATACACTGAACCCTGCGAGCGCCGCTGTTGTCGGCTACATCCAGGTTAGTTTGCATTTGGATCATGTTAGTGCTCCGCTCGATAATTAAGACTCTCTCGAGTCGTTTGCGCTGATAAAAGCAGCAGATATTGCCGCTTTTATGTACATACCCCCATAAAAAGGGCGCGAAACTATAACAGAAAAGATTGAGAAGTGATAGTGCGTTTTTGAATTAATTTTAGACGATTTGCTTACGGTGTTACCGGGCCTGCGCACCTTAATGGCCGTGGCTGTGAATAGGTATGCTAGGCGAGTAAATATCGATGCAAACAGCGGGTAAACTGTTCTTTATCGACGGGTTTAGTTAAATAGTCATTCATACCGGCAAGTAAGCATTTTTCCCGTTCACCCACCAGCACATTTGCAGTCAGTGCAATGATAGGGACAATCTCTGCCTGTCCGCCAAGCTGACGAATTTTTTTCGATGCTTCGTATCCATCCATGACCGGCATCTGGCAATCCATTAATATTAAATCATAAGGATGGTTACAGGCGATGCTTCTGATCACCATCTCAATAGCTTCAGCGCCATGGCCGGCAATATCACACCCGACACTGAATTCTTTGAGCTGCTCTTTTACGACTATCTGATTGATCTCGTTATCTTCAACTACCAGTACCCGCTTTCCTGCCAGGTCCGCCGGTCTCAGTATGTCACCTGCGTCTTCTGTTTCATTTTCATGGTCTGACGCTTCATTCAACTTCAGCGCAACGATAAACGTTGCCCCTTCTCCGGGTTTACTGTTAACACGAATACCGCCATGCATGTGCGCGGCTATCTGAGACACAATAGACAAGCCCAGTCCTGTGCCACCAAAGCGTCTTGTCGTATTGCTGTCGCCCTGTCTGAACGGAGAGAATATGGTCGCCTGATGTTCCGGTGCGATACCTATGCCTTCATCACGGATGATAATCTGAACCAGATATTGCTGGCGGGCCTGCTTAATCGCCTTCAGTTTGATATTTATTTCGCCATGGTCAGTAAATTTAATCGCATTACTGATGAGGTTTGTAAAAATTTGCCGTATCCGTGTTGGATCGGTGAGAAAGACCAAATCGTCAGTACCACGGGTATCGAGGGTTAGTGATAGTTGCTTTTTCTGAGCCGGCATTGAGAACAGCCGGTATTGCTCTTCAGCTATGCGGCTTAAGTTCACCGGAATGCTTTCAAGCTCCAGACCTCCGGCATCTATTTTTGAGAAATCCAATACATCGTTAACGATTTGCAGCAAACTGGACGCACTCTGCCCCGCAAGTTTACAAAATTCGTTTTGCTGCTCCGTCAACGAGGTTTTTTTCAGAGCCTCCAGCATACCGACGATACCATTGATGGGCGTTCTGATTTCATGGCTCATATTCGCCAGAAAAAGGCTCCGCGACTCCAGTGCCTGCTCTGCCACATGACGGCGGTTTTCCAGTTCCCTGGCCACTTGTATTCTGTGGGTCACATCCTGCGTGGCACCGAAAAACCGGATATTGTCAGGGTCACTGGTGTCCACGGCCCCCTGAGTCTGCACCCAGAATTGCCGGCCGCCCAGTGAAACAGCTTCGAACTCATGAGACCACGGCGCTTCATCTTCAACGGACTTATCCATGAGTCCCCGCAAGACTTCCACGTCTTTATCGTGTTTTACCACCCGTTGCATAGTGTCGAAAGTGATGTGATCCCCTTCGGGGATTTCGAACAGTTTTACCAGAGAATCAGACAGAGAGATTTCACCGGTATTGCGGTTCATTTCCCAGGTTCCCACCCGTGCCAGCTCTGACATCTGTAAATGCAGCAAATGCTGATGCTGTAATGCTTTTTGCTGTTCAACGATGGCCTGAAGCTGATGCTCACGGGCAATCTCAGTGCCTACCCACTCGGCCAGAAGCACAATGTAATCAAGCTCGTCATTGTCGAACTGACGTTCTTTGGCATCAACCCGGGAGAAATTGACTGTGCCGTAGCGTTCGCCGTTAACGAAATAAGGAATACCGATATAGCTTTTAAGTGCAAAAGCCTGATAAGCAGGATGGGACACGCCGGGGGATTTTTCAGCATCATGATAAGCGACAATACCGTCAGCTGCCAGGGTGTCACGGCAGTAGGTATTCTTCAGTTCAAAACTGTCGCCCTTCTGAAGCGCATCTTCGGGAGAAATGGCAGAAACGACCGTATAGACGCCGTCTTTGATATGACTGACAATGCCAAGTTCCATGTCAAAGGCATCAAGACCAAGCTGTAACAGCCGCTTTAATTTGTCTTCAGTCGAGCTTTTACCGTCTGCAGAAATAGCATGTAGCGCTTTTATCAGTTTCATATTGCCCCGTATGAACGCTTAGGACTCTCCTTAAAGATTAACACACAAAATAAAACGGGGTGGAAACATTCCCTGTTTCCACCCCGCTGTTCACCGGAAAGGGGCGCCGGTGCTTTCGTTAATCACGTATCAGTACAATACGTTGATTTCATACCCTGTTGCAGTATCTGCAGGCTCTACAGTAACGATGTAGTTTTCTTCTTCTGTGAATCCGTACAGTGCAGTACGGTCAAGCAGTACCTGCTCATCGTTTTCGTCTTCATATACTGCGATGATTTCGTAGTAGTCAGAAGGCAGAACCAGTGTGCTGCTTTCAGCAAGCTCAAGATTCATGGTGTAGTAATCAGCAGTGTCGATAGTTTCATCACTGCGCACCAGATAGAAATCGATATTATCGAAATCGCTTACCAGATTGATGAAGTTTACGGTTTTGTCGTAAGACTGAGGCAAACCACTTTCAACAAACGTTGCTGCAGCCAGTTTGCCGTCAGCTTCGTAAATCATTATCGCCTTACTTTCGCCCTGGTTAAGAGTGATCAGCTTGTTAGTCAGCGCAGTTGCACTGCCGTCTTCAGTTTGCACAGTGACACGGTAGTCACCGTATTTGATTTCGGTAAAATCAGACAGTTCACCGGCAGACAATGTGAATTCAGTGTCTTCTTCACCGTCATTACCACCGAAGGTAACCGTCAGCGGTGATGTGGATTCTGTGCTGTTATAGATACGATATTGGGCGTCTGCATCTACGTCTGTGACGTTTGTTACGTAAGACGAGTTCAGAATAGTATCTACAGACATACCGGCCTGAATGGCACCACTGATATCGCGGATTGCCAGTACATATTCAGTATCGTAGGTGAAATCCAGTGTTTGCGATTCGAAAACCACGTCGGTAGAGCCCGGCTCTGTCAGATAAATCGTATATTCACCTGAGTCAAAATCGTCACTGTCGTCATCCGGATCCCAGAAAGTCATTTCAGACAATTCCTGATAAGACACAGTACCCAGATAGTTTGCCGCTTCAAACGGGTCGCCATCTTCTGCCAGGTAAAAATCGTACTGAGATTCATCCACCATCATGCTGGTAACGAACAGACGGAAGTGGTCATCTAAAGACTCACGCTCAAATTTGTATTCGATGAATTCAGGCTGACTGAAATCACCGCTCAGAACAATCAACGTTTTGTAACCGGTGCTGAGGTTGACCGTCATCTCTTCAAGCAGGATTTCCTGATCGTCAGAATCGGTGCGGATGAATTCCAATTCCAGGTCTCCGGAATCAGCTGAAATCAGTGAGGTTGTGTCACCGAATTGTGCAGAACCTAAATCGTCGCCGTCAACTTCACGCATTGTGACAGTTGCCCCGTTAGGTGAAGCATTGTAAAACTGAATGTATGCGTACGAGTAGTCTGAACTGCTGTCTGACCCGCCGCAGGCGGTCAGGCCAACAGCAACGCCAACGGCAGCAAACAACTTAATAAGCGACTTAAGTGTGCGGGATACCATAAAAACGTAAATCCTTAACTGAAAGTAGTGATTGATGTCCGGATTAACCGGAACGTCGTTATTTTACCCCGTTAAGTCTCTCTGAAACCCGCGTCAGTTCGACGATTTACGCAATCTTTGCACTGTTTACATTGAACTGAAGAATCGAACAATTTGATCCATTTAAGCAACAAAAAGGCCGGTAAACACCGGCCGTTTCACTGTATGCTGAAAATAAGCTTATTAATCAGATCAGAAGCGGTAAGTTGCTGCAACTCTTGCGTGCAGCGGCGCGCCTGTACTGATGTTGTTGTCATTGTGTGCTGACGGGAAATACTGCGTATCAAGCACGTTATTCACGTTGAGCTGCAATGACAATGCATCGCTGTGAGTATAGAACACAGCAGCATCAAAGCGTGTAAAGGAAGGTAAAGTCACATTGTTACTCAAAGACGCATACTGCTCTGACTGATGAACAATACCCAGTCCCCATTGCCACTTCTCGTCAATCAGGAATTTGTTCCATACACTGAACATATGCTCCGGCAGTTGTGCCAGTCGCTGACCTTCACCGGAACCGGCTCCGGAAACACTGGTCTGGTTGCCATCGAGGTAGCTGTAACCGCCGGTCACAGACCATGAATCTGTGATATATCCCGACAACTGCAACTCGAAGCCCTGTGTTTCTGTGCCGGTCAGTTGTGACACTTCAGGATTGTCCGGATCCACTGTGGCACCATTTTCTCTTTCCACTTTAAATGCGGCCGCAGAGAGGTTCAGTGAATCAGTCAGGTTCCATTTAAAGCCTACTTCCGTATTCCTGAACTCTTCAGCATCCAGTGCCGCAGAACTCAATGACAAGGTCAGGAACTGATCGCCGGAGCGTGGCAGGAATGACACACTGTAGCTGGCGTACAGTGAAATATCTTCCGCCGGTTTGAAAATCACACCAAAGCGGGGAGAGATTTCACTGTCATCACTGGACAGCAAACCGCTGTTACCATCCTCTGCGCCATCGTTAATTTCAATCTGATCAGTGACATCAATGTTGAAGCTGTCGTATCGCAAACCGGCAACCAGTACCCAGTTGTCACCCAGGCCGATTTCATCCTGCACAAAAGCAGAAACCACACTGACATCAGACGCACGGTCTCGTACCGGAGCCGTTAATGTGTGTGCCGGAACCACAAGGGGATCGCTGAACATAAATGACAGTTTGTCACTGCCATTTTCAAGGAACTGGTTGTCCATGCGCGCATTCTCTGTGCTCTGATCCGCATATTCAGCACCGGCCAGTACAGTGTGAGAAACTGCCCCGGTATCGAACTGACCAATAGCGTTAAGCTGCCACAGGAAGTTTTCCCGCTGTGTGGTATCGCGGTAGCCGTCAAGAGTCACAAATTGCGATTCATCATCGAAGGCAGTGGGATACAAGTTCTGATAAGCCTTGTCGTAGTCAGCAAACTGCACAGTAGTATTCACTGACCACTCCGCTGATAATTTATGATCCAGCTTTACACGGGCGATGTGGGCTTCCAGCGTGGTGTTGTTGAAATCTTTATCACCAAAGAATGTATCGTAAACGCCATTTAACGGCTTTCCGTTCAACGACGGGATCCCTCTGTCCACCAGCCTGTCATCATCCACATACTCATAAGATGCATTCAGAGAAGTGACGTCGCTCAGCGCAAGATACCAGGTCGGATTAAAAGCATAACGGCTGCCATCTTTAAAGTCGCGGTGATTATCAACACTGTCTGCGGCTGCATTCAGACGGAATGCCTGGTCTTTATCGATAACAACATTGGTATCCAGGGTAATGCCGCCGGCACTGAACGTATCGATATTGCCGCTCAGAACTGTGAAGTCTGATGATACATCAGCAGTTTTGGTTACGCGGTTAACCACACCACCACCGCCACCACGGCCAAATAACAGTGCATTGGAACCGCGCATGATTTCAATACGCTCTACGTTATAGAGCGGACGGAAATACTGCACATCATCCCGCAAGCCGTCTACAAAAAAGTCAGCGGTGGTGTTCTGACCGCGGATAGTGATCTGGTCCCGGTGATCTTCACCCAACCCGATACTGACACCCGGGGTATATTGCATAGCATCAGCAACGCTGAACAGCCCCTGCTCTTCAATTTGTGCTTCACCGATAATAGACGCTGACTGCGGCACATTCAGCAATAACGTGGGTGTTTTCACCGCGTCTGCGACCTGCTGGCCGAAGAAGGCACCGCGGATAGTGATACGTTCTACACTTTCTTCCTGCGCCTGTTCCTGAGCAACAACGTTGCCAGACAAACAAAGGGCGGAGAGAATACTGAGTGACAAAATAGACTTTTTCACAATGATTATTACCTGTTGGTTGGTCCTGACGCGGTAATAATAATGATTCTCAGTATTTTTTTAAGAACTATTTAATTAAATATTTAAAATAAGTGAATATTATACTTAAGTAAATGCCCGACAGAGTGCGGGCTGCGGGTGTAAAAAAGGCCACAAAATGTGGCCTTGATTTGAAAATCAGCTTTGGCGTTGCCTGACTATTTCGTACAAACACACCCCCGTCGCCACCGACACATTGAGTGACGACACAGCGCCGGCCATGGGTAATTTTACTAACTGGTCGCAATGTTCACGGGTGAGCCTGCGCATGCCTTTGCCTTCAGCGCCCATTACCAGCGCTGTGGGCCCTTTCAGGTCAACATCATAAATAAGCTGTTCAGCTTCTCCGGCAGTTCCGGCAATCCACACGCCTTTTTCCTGCAAATGCTTGAGCGTACGGGCAAGGTTGGTAACCTGAATAAGCGGAACAGACTCTGCGGCACCACAGGCAACTTTTCTTGCTGTGGCAGTAAGGCCACCGGATTTATCCTTGGGTACGATTAACGCATGCACACCGGCAGCGTCGGCGGTACGTAAACAGGCGCCAATGTTATGAGGGTCGGTAACACCATCAAGCACCAGCAGAAAAGGTTCTGCATGACGGCTCAGGATAGCATCAAGATCGGCTTCATCCAGCGCCCGTGCAGGCTTGGCACGTGCAACCACGCCCTGATGCTGTTCGCCCTGCACTTTGTCATCGAGTACCTTGCGCTGACAAAACTGCACGCTGATCCCAAACCGTCTGGCCTGATTAATAATATTCTTGAGACGGTCGTCATCACGGCCTTTGAGTACCAGTACTTCCAGTACCCGCTCCGGCTCGTTTTCCAATACCGACTGCATGGCATGCAGACCATATAACCATTCTTGTTGCGCCATTTACTTTTTCTTACCTTTACCTGATTTACTACGGGATTTCTTCGGCGCACGGGTTGCCGGCTTCTTGCTGTCAGAACGGCGATCAGTTTTACCTTTTTCCCGCGATTTACGCCCTTTTCCGGTGGCAGACGATTTACCGCCTTCTCTGCGGTCAGTCGTGTTCCTGCGATCGCCGGCAGATTTTGATGCTGCCGTTCTCACCTGCACTTTTTTACCACCGCGGCCGCGCAGCATAGTGCCGTCGAGAATTAAATCAATCTTTCTTTCATCCAGGTTCACCGCTGCCACTTTGACCGACAAAGTATCACCTAAGCGGAACTGCCGTGCGCCGGATTCACCTTGCAAAGTTTGTTTAACATCATCATAGCGGTAGTAATCATCGTCCAGAGACGTAATATGAACCAGGCCATCAATATGGTAGTCCGTAATACGCACAAACAAACCGAAGTTAGTCACCGAACTGACAACACCTTCAAAGGTAGAACCCACGTGGTCCTGCATAAACTCGCACTTGAGCCAGTCGGCCACATCGCGGGTAGCATCATCGGCACGACGTTCAGTCATGGAGCACTGTTCACCGAGTTGTTCCACTTCCTCAACGGTATACGCTTTCGGGCCGGTAACCTTTTGCTTCTGCTTTTTAAGAATCGCTTTAATGGCGCGGTGCACCACTAAGTCCGGATAACGGCGGATTGGCGAGGTAAAGTGCGCATACTCGTCCAGCGCAAGACCAAAGTGTCCTACGTTATCGCAATCGTAAACCGCCTGCTTCATAGAGCGCAGCAGCATGGTTTGAATAAGTTCCTGGTCCGGACGGGCTCTGATCTTATCTACCACATCGGTGAAATCAGCAGGGCTTGCCCCTTCAGTGATACGATGGGGAATGCCTACTTCTCCTAAATAGGAGGTAAATGCCGTCAGACGATCTGCATCAGGTTTGTCATGTACCCGGTATAGTGCAGGCTGGTTATGCTTCTCCAGCATTTTTGCCGCACTGACGTTCGCCATGATCATGCACTCTTCAATCATTTTGTGCGCGTCGTTACGGACTACCGGTACAATATTTTCTATCTTGCGCTGAGCATTGAAAACGAATTTACTTTCCTGCGTTTCAAACTCGATGGCACCACGCTGGGCACGGGCACGTTTCAATGCCCGATACAAATCATGCAAGTTGCGCAGATGAGGCACCTGAGCCTCGTATCGCTGATGAAGTTCCTTATCACCTTCCAGGATCTGCCACACTTTGGTGTATGTCAGACGGGCGTGAGAGTTCATCACCGCTTCATAAAACTGATACTTATCCAGCTTTCCCTGCTCAGTAATCGTCATTTCACAGACCATACACAGGCGGTCTACTTCCGGATTCAGTGAACATAACCCGTTCGACAGCACTTCCGGCAGCATGGGAATAACCTGATCAGGGAAATACACGGAATTACCACGATTCTGTGCTTCTTTATCGAGGGCCGTACCCAGCTTCACATAAGTACTCACATCGGCAATGGCAACCCACAGTTGCCAGCCCCCTTCATCCAGCGGCTCACAGAACACAGCATCATCGAAGTCACGGGCATCTTCACCGTCTATCGTTACCAGTGGTAACTGACGCAGATCGATGCGTCCTTCTTTAGATTCTTCCGGTACGTCTTCAGTAAACCGTTTAACGTAGCGCTCAACGGCGTCAGGCCAGACATGAGGGATATCGAAGGTACGCAACGCCATTTCGATTTCCATGCCGGGTGCCATGTGGTCACCGAGGATTTCGATAATTTTTCCGACAGGACTGATGCGGCGGCGGGGACGCTGGGTGATCTCAACCACTACCACCTGACCCATACGAGCACCTTTCGTTGCTTCCGGCGGGATAACAATTTCATGCTGAAGACGGCTGTCATCAGGCATCACAACGGCAATGCCCTTTTCTACGAAGAACCGGCCGACAATCGGCTCACTGCGTGGTTCAATTACCTGATTGATGAAAGCTTCCCGGCGTCCACGGCGGTCAGTACCGCTTTCACGGGCTTCAACGAAATCGTCGTGCATGAACAGATTCATCTGTCCCGCACTGATAAATAAATCGCCGCTGTTGTCTTCAGGGCGAAGGAAGCCGTAACCGTCACGGTGACCGATAATACGGCCACGGATCAGTTCATCACGGTTTTGCAGCGCATATTTCTTCTGCTTGGTAAACTGCACCTGGCCCTGACGTTCCATGGCGCGCAGGCGGCGCTGAATGCCAATCCGGCTATCTTCTTCGAACGCGTCCACCAGCGAGCAGATTTCTAAAAAAGACAAGGGTTTGCCCTGCTCTTTCATGACAGACATTAAATACTCACGGCTTGCTACCGGATTATCGTATTTCTCTTTTTCTCGCTGAAAATGGGGATCGTCGCTCATGTACTCACTTATTGATTTTGCTTTGGCGCCATTATAACAGTTATTTGCCAAAAGCATTGCACTGTTCAACAGTTATCCAACTCCACCTGCCACGAATTCGTCATATATGCTGACTAGTATGAGCTTTTACCCGGCTCAGGATGACACATGGACCGCCGTTTATTTCTTAAATTATCCGCCGCACTAAGCGGCAGTATGGTTATTTCTACCGGTCTAACCGGGTGCAGTTCAACTGCAGGCTTACCGGAGAATCCGGTTTCTTTTTCTCATGGTGTTGCCAGTGGTGACCCGTCTGCGGACAGCATTATCTTATGGACCAGAGCGGTTCCTGCCGGCGACTCCCCTTCGGCAACGATTTTTTGGGAAATCGCAGCAGACAGTAACTTCTCAGATATCATCCGTTCGGGACATGCCAAAGCCATCGCTGCCCGTGACTACACAATAAAAGTAGATGTACGGGAGTTATCACCGTCCACCCGCTATTTTTACCGGTTTTCAACTGCCACAGAAACATCACCTGCGGGCAAAACACTTACTTTACCGGCGGGACAGGTCGACAACGTCAAACTCGGATTGTTCTCCTGCTCAAACTACCCTGCCGGTTTTTTTACGCCCTATCTGGCAGCGTCTGCAGATGAGAGTATCGACTTTGTATTGCATCTCGGTGACTATATTTACGAATATGCCGGAGACGGCTACGCCACAGAGCGTGCAGCTGAATTAGGCCGCACCTTCGCCATTGATAACGATGAAGAAATTATCACCCTTGCGGACTACCGGAACCGGTACGCCATTTACCGCACTGATAAAGGCTTAAAAGCCCTTCACCAGAATAAGCCCTGGATTGTAGTGTGGGACGACCATGAAGTGGCAAACGATACCTACACCACAGGTGCCGAAAACCACCAGCCTGACGAAGGCGACTTCTTTCAACGCCGCGCCGCTGCGGTGCAGGCCTACTATGAGTGGCTACCCATCCGGCCACCGGTGAGCGAGACAGATCCAACAATCTACCGTACATTCGAATTTGGTGACTTGCTGTCACTGTACATGCTGGACACCCGTATTATCGGACGGGATAAGCAACTTAGTTACGCCGCTTTTACTGACGAAGAGACCGGCCAGTTTGATGACACCGGCTTCACTGCCGCGCTGATGGCAGAAGACCGCACTATGCTGGGCTTGCAACAACGGGACTGGTTATTTGAATCCCTGGAGAAGAGTAAAGCGACCTGGCAAGTGCTGGGGCAACAGGTATTAATGGGAAAAATGTTTTTCCCGGCAGAAATATTCTCCGGCACACCAAGGGAAGAAATACCGTCAAAAATCCATGATCTTGCTGATATCCGCCGCAAACAAATTGCCGGACAACCGGTGAGCGATGAGGAAACCGCGCGGCTAAACACTACGATGGCATACAACCTCGATGCATGGGACGGCTATCCGGCAGAGCGGGAAACACTTTATAAGCAGTTCAGAGAAAAAGGGAAAGCGGCAGTCGTCTTTGCCGGCGATACGCACAACGGCTGGTGCAACAAGCTGACCACCGGCGACAATCAGGCTGTGGGTATAGAGTTCGGCACATCCAGTGTCTCGTCTCCCGGAATGGAGAGTTATCTGACGATGGATAACAATGAGGCACACCGCCTGGCACAGGCTCTGCCGTTGCTGGTGAAGGATCTGGAATACTGCAATCTGAACCTGAGAGGATACATGACAGTGACCTTTACGCCTCAGGAGGTAGAGGCTAACTGGTTATACGTAAGCAGTATTTCATCGGAAGATGTGCACATAGCCAGTGTACATACCGCCAGGTTCACCCAAGCTGAGCTGCTAAGCTGACTAACCCGCTACCGGACGGGAAGACCGCACTGTCAGGGCTGCTTTTTATAGCAGCAGAGATAGTTTACCGCCATGGAAGGCGTGGTTTTCCAGTGTCCGGTGAGCGGGTTAAGCTTAAACCCGCTTTGTGTGTGACGTACAAACTGACTGCCTGTCCAGCTGTCAAGCTCCTCAGGTTTCACGAACTTTGACCAGCTGTGCGTACCCACCGGCAGATAGCGCATAACATATTCGGCCCCCACTATAGCAACAATAAAACTGCGAAAAGTACGGTTTAAGGTTGCCAGAATGAGTAACCCGCCCGGTTTAACCATGGAGGCGCATTCCTGAATCAGCGTTTGCTGATCAGGTACATGTTCTACCACCTCAGCATTGATAACCACATCATACTGTTGTCCTTTATCTGCCCATTCACCGGCCAGGCAATGGTGGTAGCTTACCGGCAAGTTGTGCTTCAGTGCATGCCGTCTTGCAACTTCGACACTGGTCGCACTGGCATCAATGCCGGTCACGTCTGCGCCACGTTTAGCCAGAGGCTCGCAAATCAACCCGCCGCCACTGCCAACGTCCAATACAGATAAACCCTCAAACAATGCATCGGCCAATCCCTTAGGGCGAAAATGCTTATTGATTGCCTGTTCGATAAAATCTACCCGGGCGGCATTGAAAGACAGCGCGGTTTTATATTTTCCGTCAGGATCCCACCATGCATCAGCCAGCGCATCAAAGCGGGCGATTTCCTGAGCGCTCACATTCGCTGTCGCAACCGGTGGGCTTAACTGACTTTTATCTAACATATTGAGGCCTGTTCACTGTTATCAGGGATAATAGAGACAACTTTTCTTTTATTAAATCAACCTGGCGGATGATAGCAAATGAAAAAAATCTCACGTAGGGTTACAGCCGGTTGTGACACCGGCCCGGATTTATTCCCTTACTGACCCTGGATCAGGGTGTTCTGATAACCATCAGCCTGGTTTCGGTCATATCTTCGATGGCATAGCGGATCCCTTCCCTGCCAAGGCCGGAATCCTTCACTCCGCCATAGGGCATATTATCAACCCGCCAGCTTGGCACATCGCCGATCACTACGCCGCCGACTTCCAGAACATCCCACGCTTTATGAGCTTTATACAAATCACGGGTGAAAATGCCTGCCTGCAAACCATAGCGGCTGTTATTAACCTCTTTTAAGGCTTCGTCATAATCGTCGAATGGCACTAAAACCGAGAGCGGCCCGAAAGCCTCTTCTGCACTGGCGTTGCAGTCTGCCGGTACGCCTTCCATGACGGTGGCATCGAGCATAGCGCCTTTTCGCGTGCCACCACACAGAACCGTTGCGCCAGCCTCTCTGGCTTCGTGGATCCAATCCTCCAGCCTTTCCGCCTCAGACTCTGAAATCATGGGGCCGATAAACGTGTTTTCATCTGCAGGATCGCCGGCCACTAATGCCGATACTTCATGAACGAATTTTTCACGGAAGGTTTCATAAATGTTTTTGTGTACCAGTATACGCTGCACACTGATACAGCTCTGACCGGACTGGTAATAGGCGCCAACGATAATGCGTTTGATAGCATCATCAATATCAGCATCTTCATCCACTACGCAGGCAGCGTTACCGCCAAGTTCCAGTACTACAGGCTTTTTACCGGCTTTGGCTTTAAGTGCCCAGCCTACGTCGGGGGAGCCGGTAAAACTCAATAGCTTTAACCGTTCATCAGTAGTAAACAAATCCGCACCGTCACGGTTACATGGCAGAATGGAAAAAGCTCCTTCAGGTAAATCTGTTTCTGCCAGCACTTCACCGATAATCAACGCGCCGATGGGTGTTCTCGAAGCCGGTTTCAGAACAAACGTGCAACCGGCAGCAATCGCCGGCGCAACTTTATGCGCGGCCAGATTTAACGGAAAGTTAAACGGTGAGATAAACGAACAGGGACCAATGGGCACCCGTTTTGTCATGCCCTGATAACCGGAAGCGCGGGCGGATATCTCAAGATTCAGTACCTGACCTTCTATACGCACACATTCTTCAGCCGCTATCTGAAAAGTATCAATCAGGCGGGTTACTTCTCCCTGCGCATCTTTTATCGGTTTTCCGGCTTCAATACACAGCGCCTTTGCCAGCTCGTCCTTACGTTCCGTAAAGCGTTTTACACAATGTTCCAGTACCGCTTTGCGTTCATAGGGCTTCATAGCCGCCATGGCCGGTTGCGCCTTTTCTGCCGCAGCAATGGCTTTGTCGATAACATCAGCACCGGCTTTGGCCACTCTGGTTGCCACTTCGCCGGTATACTTGTTCGTTACGTCCAGGTCGGTGTTAGCAAACACAGGCTTGCTTGCAAGATAGTAGGGATAGCTTTCATTCAACATGTAAGAACTCCTTAAAGCTTGTCACTTAATTCGCGGATTGTCTTATTCAGCGTTTCATCATTCATGCTGTAATCAACCGGGCAGTCCACCACATGAACGCCGGGCGTATTAATACACCGGGTAATAACCTCGCTGAGTGAGGCGGTATCTTCAATGCGCCAGCCTTGGGCGCCATAACTATTGGCATACTGCACGAAGTCAGGATTCCCGTAGTCCAGTCCGAAGTTGTCGAAAGACATATGAGCCTGTTTCCATTTGATCATGCCGTAAGCGTCATCCCGCAGGATAATGACAGTCAGATCGAGATTGAGTCTGACGGCAGTTTCCAGTTCCTGACTGTTCATCATAAAGCCACCGTCACCGCATACACTGATTACGGGCTTATCAGGATTAACGAGTTTTGCAGCGATAGCAGAAGGCAGACCGGCCCCCATAGAGGCAAGGGCATTATCAAGCAGTAAAGTATTGGGATGATAAGCCGGATAGTTTCTGGCAAACCAGATTTTGTACACGCCGTTATCCAACGTCACAATACCTTCATCCGGCATCACTTTGCGGATATCGCGGACAAAACGTTCCGGCAGAACCGGAAACCGGTCGTCATCTTCCGCTTCCCGCCTGTGATTGACATAGGCATCGTGCACATCTTTATAAAAATCCAGCTTCCAGCCGGATTGCGGGGAGACCTTTTCTTTGATTTGCCAGATACTGTTAGCGATGTCGCCGACAACTTCTGCCTGAGGGAAGTACACAGGGTCAACAGCGGCCGGCTCAAAATTAATATGAATAACTTTCTTTCCGTCGTCGTGCATAAAAAACGGCGGCTTCTCAACCACATCATGACCCACATTGATAATGAGATCAGCACGGCTGATGGCACGGTGGACAAAGTCACCGTCGGATAACGCAGTGTTTCCGGCAAACAGAGGATCACTTTCATTAAGCACTCCTTTTCCCATTTGGGTGGTGACAAACGGGATCCCTGTTTTATCTACAAACTCTCTGAGCATTTTTGCTGTGAGTTTACGGTTTGCGCCGGCACCGATAAGTAATAATGGAGACGCAGCCCTTTCAATCATCTCAACAGCTTCGCGGATGGCTTTATACTCTGCAATTGGTCTGCGGGTATAACTGGGCTTCAACAGGGACGCTGAAGTGCTTTCATCAGCAATATCCTCCGGCAATTCGATGTGCACTGCGCCGGGGCGCTCTTCGGATGCAAGGCGGAAAGCTTCGCGCACCACAGACGGAATACGGTCACCGCTGACAATCTGGGTTGTGTATTTGGTGATGGGACGCATCATATCTACCACATCGATGACCTGAAAACGCCCCTGTTTGCTGGTTTTTACCGGCTTCTGTCCAGTGATCATCAACACCGGCATAGCCCCAAGTTGCGCATAGGCGGCGGGCGTCACTAAATTCGTTGCGCCGGGGCCAAGGGTAGATAAACACACGCCAACTTTACCGGTAAGCCGGCCGTAGGTGGCTGCCATGAATCCCGCTCCCTGTTCGTGGCGGGTCAGAACAAGTTTAATGTCAGATGTGCGGAGAGATTCCAGTAAATCGAGGTTTTCCTCACCCGGAATACCGAAGATGTATTCCACACCTTCAGCTTCAAGCGCTTTAACAAAGAGGTCTGAGGCTTTCATTCCGTTCTGTCGCTCCTTACGTTTACTAGCTGGTAAGGTGTGCTACGGCGGGAAAGCTAAAAGCGATTAGGTTTGTTTACAGTTCCGGGCCGGAACGCCGGGTCAGTCGGTGAGTTGCTCCTGCCAGGCTGACAATTTTTCCTGCGTGGCGCGGTCGACCGCTGCCTTATTATTACTTATCCACCACTTCTCCATGATCTGCACATTTTTACTGTTAGATTTATAAAAGAAGTCGGCAATATCGCCAACAAACGGGATGAAGCCGAGAGCGAAGTCCATGACGGAATTACGTACCATGGTTTTAAGCAAGCCGGATGGCATGCCCATCTTTTTTCCAAGAGAGATAATACGAAAACCGGCAATGAGCATGGCAGCGTCACCGGCGCCCGGGATGAGACCGATTATAGAATCCAGCCCGATGCGGAAGGGAATAACAGGCAACTTTATCGCCGTATCCAGCATGTTTGCCCATTTTTGTGCCTTGAGCAGCTCTTCCGGTGCTTTTACATTACTGTCCATGGTCATTCTCCTGTTCAACGATAAATAGCCGGGCTAATCCGGCTTTTATCACCGGACAGCTTACTTGTCTGCACCGAGGGCTTTGGCCAGTGCTTCCCGTTTACGGTTTTGTGCAGATGCCTGCCAGCCGTGAAGATTACGTTCGATGAGTGTCATTAACGTATCAATATGTGCCGGTGAGTCGTTAAGCGCAGGAATATATTCAAAACGTTTTCCGCCGGCTTCCATAAAGTAGTCTTTGTTTTCCTCACCAATTTCTTCAATGGTTTCCAGGCAGTCCGCAGAAAATCCGGGGCACAGTACCTGCACGGACCGCACACCTTTACCCGGCAATCCTTTCATAGTTTCGTCAGTGTACGGCTGAAGCCACTCTTCGCGGCCAAAACGGGACTGGAAGGTGGTCATGTATTCGTCTGATTTCAAATCCAGCGCTTCAGCCAGCAATCTTGATGTTTTATGACACTCGCAGTGGTATGGATCACCATTGGTCAGGTAACGCTTCGGGATCCCGTGATAGGACATAACCAGCAAATCAGCCTTGCCGTTTTCCTCCCAATGCTGCCTGACACTTGCAGCCAGCGCTTCGATGTAAGCGGGTTCGTCATTGTAGTGCGTTACAAAGCGCAGTTCCGGCATCCAGCGGCGGCGGGTAAAATCGGCTGCCACAGCATCAAAAGTCGACGCAGTGGTGGATGCACAATACTGCGGATAAAGCGGCAGTACTACCAGCTTTCTCACGCCCTGACTAAGCATTCTGTCGATGGCAGACGCCACGGACGGCTGTCCGTAGCGCATGGCAAAATCGACCACCACATCGTCTCCGTATTTCTCCCGGCACTTCTCTGCCAGTGCTGCATGTTGAGCCTTAGTGATCGCCATTAACGGTGAACCTTCGTCTGTCCACACTGTGGAATAGGCTTTTGCAGAGCGTCCGGGCCGGAAGTTCAGGATCACCCCGTTGAGTACAAACCACCAAATCAGGCGGGGAACTTCGACAACCCGGGGATCGGAAAGAAACTCTTTCAGGTAAGGCTTCAGCGCAGCTTTGGTCGGCTGTTCAGGCGTACCTAAATTGGTGATCAGCACACCCAGCCGGTCTGCCTGGCCATGTGTGAAATGGGTAGAGTTAATATATTTCATGCTGCTTTACCTGAAATCGCTGCCAACTAATCAAAAAGACAATTAATTATACTGAACCTGAGACACTTTTGATCCCCGGAATCAGACATTTATAACGATTATTTGATTCAGTTTAAGCGATTACTATCGCCGCATGTTGCCAATAAAAAAGGCCGGTATCAACCGGCCTCAGAGACATTACATTTCGTTAAGGTGTATAAAAGGTTGCCGCTCCCGGTCCCACGGGCATGCCAAGCAGGAATACCCAGAAGAAAAACAGCAGGGACCAGCCAAGGATAAACACCATAGAATAAGGCAGCATCATGGCAATCAAGGTGCCCATTCCGACATCCTTACGATACTTAGCCGCCATAGCGAGGATCAGACCAAAATAGCTCATCATCGGCGAGATCACGTTGGTAACCGAGTCGCCGATACGATACGCAGCCTGAATCACTTCCGGTGCATAACCTAATAACATCAGCATGGGTACGAAAATGGGCGCAGTCACAGCCCACTGCGCCGAGGCACTGCCCAGCGACAGATTCACCAGTCCGCACATTAAAATAAACAGAATGAACACCGACGGCCCGTCAAGACCCGCGGCCTGCAACAATGCAGCACCTTTAACGGCGAGGAACGTACCGAGGTTCGTCCATTTAAAGAAGGCTACAAACTGGGCGGCGAAGAATACCAGCGTGATGTAGAGACCCATTGCTCCCATGCTTTTCGACATGGCGTTAATCACATCGCGGTCATTTTTCATCGAGCCTGTTACCCTGCCGTATACGAAACCGGGTATCGCAAAGGTAATGAAAATAAAAGCGACGATGCCTTTAAGAAAAGGCGACCCGGTAATAAGGCCGGTTTCCGGATTTCGCAACGGGCCATTTTCAGGTACGACGGTAAGTGCCAGCACGGCACACACTGCCACGAATGCAAGGCCGGCCATTTTCAGACCTTTCTTTTCCAGAGCCGTTGGCGCTTCCATGGACTGACCTTCCAATTCCACAGACGCATCCGATTCGTTGTACTTACCCAGCCTTGGTTCGACAATTTTTTCAGTCACAAAAGTGCCCATGATGGCAATCACAAAGGTACTGATAAACATGAAATACCAGTTTACTTCAGGGCCGACCACATATTCAGGATCAATCATATGCGCGGCGGCTTCAGTGATGCCCGAAAGTAACGGGTCAACGGTGCCAAGTAACAGGTTAGCGCTGTAACCCGCCGACACGCCGGCAAATGCAGCAGCCAGCCCGGCCAGCGGATGACGACCCAGAGAATGGAAGATCATGGCTGCCAGCGGAATAAGGACAACATAACCCAGCTCAGATGCGGTATTTGAAAGAATGCCGGCAAACACGACGGCGAATGTGACCACACGCTTAGGTGCACCCATCACCAGAGAGCGCATCAGCGCGGAAAGCATACCGGAGTGCTCAGCCACAGAGACACCCAACAATGCCACCAGCACAGTACCGAGCGGCGCAAAGCTTGTGAAATTGGTCACCAGACCGGTAACGATGCGCTGAAGACCTTCGGCACTCATCAGCGAAATGACTTCGATCATGCCGTCAGCTTCCCGGCCTTTTGCGCCTTCAGGACGGGGATCGGCCACAGCCACATCGAAGTAACCCAGGATGCCACTTAAGATGACGATGAATACAGAAAGTAATGCGAATAATGTGATCGGATGCGGCAACAAATTCCCGAGCCACTCTACGGTAGCCAAAAATCGTGCGAACCATCCGCTCTGTGCAGCATCCCCGCGGGACGGCACCTGAGACTGATTGGAACTCAAGATAAACCTCTGTCGTTTTTATTCAGATCTGCATTTTATGCAGCCTGATTATAATAATGTCGCGCACAGTATAGCGAATAAACAGCGTCTTCGCAGCAAAAGGGCTGTAAAGCGTCTATTTTCCATACTTTAGGACGACGAAAAAATCGTCTGACAGTGGCTTTTGCGGGCATAAAAAAACCCGCTTAAAGCGGGTTTTTCAGAAAGTTACGATTTATTTACCCTTGGAGTTATCCAGGTATTTAAAGAAATCGCTGTCCGGTGCAAGCACCATCACATCATCTTTACC
This sequence comes from Alteromonas sp., assembly GCF_984505615.1. Taxonomy (NCBI): domain Bacteria; kingdom Pseudomonadati; phylum Pseudomonadota; class Gammaproteobacteria; order Alteromonadales; family Alteromonadaceae; genus Alteromonas; species Alteromonas sp. Next base: position 20,680 of record NZ_CFHOXV010000038.1, read on the forward strand.
ATTGAAGCTCTTACGATAGGCATCCATGCTGCGCAGGAAGCTATAGAAATCAGGGTTCTTCGAGTAAGACGTTGCATAGATTTGTGCTGCCAGTGCGTCACCTTCACCACGTACCTGACGGGCATTACGCTCGGCGTCTGCCAGCATAACGGTAACTTTTGCATCAATATCTGCACGGATCACTTCGGCTTGTTCCTGACCTTCCGAACGGTGCTCACGGGCTACCGCAGCTCGCTCTGCACGCATACGCTGGAAGATGGCGTTGCTGACTTCGTTTGGCAGGTTAATTTGCTTAACCCGTACGTCAACAATTTCAATACCCAGTTCTTTAGATGATTCGCTGGCTTGTTCCATTGCCTGATTCATCAGTGCAGAACGCTCACCGGATACAATTTGTGCAATGGTGCGGGCACCGAATTCAGAACGCAGACCGTTGTTCACCTTCTGTTTCAAAAGCGCCTCTGCCTGCAACTTATTACCACCTTGTGTAGAGAGATAATATTTTGCGAAATCAGCAATTTTCCACTTCACATATGAATCGACAATAAGGTCTTTCTTCTCTGAAGTAACGAAGCGATCAGGCACATCATCCAGCGTTTGAATGCGGGCATCCAGACGACGGACAGAATCGATAAACGGCAATTTGAAATGCAGGCCGGGCTCGAATACACGGGTTTCGCCGGTGGCGTCATCACGTTGTACTTTACCGAACTGAATAACAATCGCTCTTTCGCCTTCGCTTACAACAAATAACGAGCCGGACAGCAAAATAACAAACAGTACTACTACTGCAATGAGTAAGTTCTTCATGCGTTATTCTCCTCCGTTACCAAAACGACTGTCACGGAAACCGGAACTCTGCGTTGCTGAGCCCGATGAGTTACTGCCGGATGAAGATGGCAGCGACTGATAAGACGAAGATGAACGGGCCGGCGCAGATGATGATTTTTGTTCCATCATTTTATCCAGCGGCAGATACATCATGTTATTTCCACCTTTGCTGTCGATAAGCACTTTGCTGGTTTTACCCAGTACTTCTTCCATCGTTTCCAGATAGATACGCTCACGGGTAACCTGAGGCGCAGCTTCAAACTGAGGCAGCAGCTCAGAGAAACGGGCCACTTCACCCTGCGCTTCCAGAATGACACGCTCTTTATAAGCCTGCGCTTCTTCATTCATACGGTTAACCTGACCACGGGCACGGGGTTCAATTTCACGTGCATAAGCTTCGGCTTCACGGATGAAACGCTGTTCATCTTCCTGAGCGGCGATAGCATCATCGAATGCATCTTTCACTTCTTCAGGCGGACGTGCATCACGGAAGTTCATATCGGTGATAGTGACACCAAGATCGTAAGGTTCAAGGATAGATTGCAACTCTTCCCAGACACGTTGACGGGTAACTTCACGGCCATCAGTTAATACGTCATCCATTTGTGAGTGACCTACAACGTAACGGATTGCACTGTCGAGTGCCTGGCTCAGGCTCATTTCAGGGCTGGTTACCGCAAACGTCCAGCGATACGGGTCTACCACGCGGTATTGCATTTCCATCTGAACACGCACCACGTTTTCGTCTTCAGTCAGCATGGAGCCGCTGGACGCCTGGTCGCGGATAGATGTGACATCAACCGGAATAACGGTATCGATAAAGGTTGGTTTCCAGCGAAGTCCCGGTTCTACCTGCTGAGAATATTCACCGAAACGAAGTACCACACCACGTTCTGATTCACGGATGGTATAGAACCCGCTTACCACCCAGATTACGGCCAGCAGCGCGATTAGAATAGCAGCACCGACTGTGCCCAGGCTTTTACCTGAACCACCATTGCCACCGCCCATTTTTCCGAATTTACCAAACAGGTTTTTGAACACGTCGTCCAAATCCGGGGGCCCCTGATCGCGACCGCCGCGGTTTTTCCACGGGTCGTTATTTTTGCCACCCGGCTCATTCCAAGCCATGCTGATACTCCATAAGTGGTTAACCCTCGATACCTGAATATGCTGCCCGCGATGAACAGCCGTTCAATTATTTTGGGATCTGATTTTAAAATCTGTCGTTACGAATCTGTCGTTTAATGATGTACCACATATCCGGACAAGCCGTCATCAAGGCGTTTTTCTAACCGGTTCCAGTCACTGGTCGGCATTCTTACATCCACTACCCAGTCACCGCCGTCGTCATAGGCCTCATTTGCGATACAATTTAAATCATACAACACCCCGCGCAATTTGCTTTGCGCCGGGGGGATCCGCAGTGTGTAACTTACCATGCTCTGTCCTAAGCAATCGGTAAGTGCTTTACTCAATAAATCGAGCCCCTCTCCGGAATGAGCAGACACCCATACACGAACAGGTACACCCTCGTCGTCTCTATCTATACGCGGTGATATTTCATCAAGTTTATCAATCTTATTACAGATTATTAATTGTTGAATATCATCTGCTTCAATTTCTTCAAGCACCGCATTCACTTCATCCATCGTTTCACGGTAGTTTGCTTCTGCCACATCAACAACATGGAGCAGTAAATCCGCTTCCTGTGTTTCCTGTAACGTGGCTTTAAATGCTGCAACCAGATCGTGAGGGAGATGACGGATAAACCCGACGGTATCTGCCAGAATAGCCGGCCCCACATCCTGCAAGTCAATTTTGCGCAGAGTAGGATCCAGCGTGGCAAACAGCTGGTCAGCTGCATACACGTGGGAATTTGTGATGGTATTAAATAACGTCGATTTCCCTGCGTTGGTATAACCAACCAAAGAAACCGTGGGAATTTCGGCACGTTTGCGCGATCTGCGCCCTTGCTCACGTTGTTTCTGTACTTTCTCCAGCCTGCGGAGAATGGCCTTAATCCGGCCGCGTAACAACCGGCGGTCAGTTTCGAGCTGTGTTTCACCCGGACCACGCAGACCTATCCCGCCTTTCTGGCGCTCAAGGTGTGTCCATCCACGAATTAACCGGGTAGAAATATGTCGAAGCTGTGCCAGTTCCACCTGTAACTTACCTTCATGTGTCCGGGCACGTTGTGCGAAGATATCGAGGATAAGGCCGGTACGATCTAAGACCCGGCATTTGCAGATGGCTTCGAGATTCCGCTCTTGAGACGGCGATAACGCATGATTGAAAATCACTACATTAGCATCATGCGCTTTCACAGAAGCAGCAATCTCTTCGGCTTTACCAGAACCAACGAAATACTTAGCATGTGGAGCACTGCGCGACGTCGTAAGTACGTCTACCGCATTCACTCCCGCAGAAGATACGAGCAATTCAAGCTCGGCGAGATCTTCTTTGCTGTTCTCGTCAGCAAAATTTACATGAACAAGAATAGCCTGTTCACCGGCTTCATAACGGTCAAACAAGCAATGTACCTTTTAAATTATTCACTTTTACTATTTTCAGCATCCCCTTGGGTTGAGCTAGGCATAGTGATAGCACGTGATGGTACAACCGTTGAAATGGCATGCTTGTAAACCATCTGGCTAACTGTGTTTTTCAACAGAATCACGAACTGGTCGAACGATTCCACTTGCCCCTGAAGTTTGATCCCATTTACCAGATAAATGGATACGGGAATACGCTCTTTTCTTAACGCATTCAAGAATGGGTCTTGTAGTGATTGCCCTTTAGCCATTTGATATCCTTAGTTTTTATTATTTCCATGGCAAACATATACGTTTGCCACCGCGCTTAATGTATAACACAATCCAACACTTAAAGTGTGATTTTTGACAAAATATTCGTCAAATTATGGTTAGCAAACGTGTCAAGCCAGTGCAGTTCCGGCCAGCCTCTTAACCAGGTCAGTTGCCGTTTTGCAAGTTGACGCGTTGCAATAATACCTTTCTCACGCATTTCTGCATAGTCGAGTTGCCCTTGTAAATACTGCCACGCCTGACGGTATCCTACTGAACGTATAGAGGGTAAATCTTCATGAAGATCACCCCGGGCAAACAATGTCTTTACTTCATCAATGAAGCCATCTTCAAGCATCATATCGAACCGCTGTTCAATACGACCGTGTAACACTGCTCTGTCTTCCGGTGCTATCGCAAATTGCGTCACCTGAAAAGGACATGGCTCGCCTTTTTCGGCCTGCCAGTCAGTGAGACTGCGGCCGGTTGACCGGTAAACCTCAAGCGCCCGTGTTACACGCTGCGGATCATTCGGGTGAATGCGGGCGCCACTTACAGGGTCTACACGAGATAATTCATCGTGTAAGGCTTGCCATCCATGCGCCCCGGCATCCCGGACAATGCCCGCTCTCACCTCATCGTCAGACTTAGGTAAGGGCGAAATACCATTTATCAAGGCATTAAAGTACATCATCGTACCACCCACCAGCACCGGCAGTTTGCCACGCTGATGGATATCGTTAACCAGCGAAATAACATCGCGGCGGAATTCCGCCACGGAATACGTTTCAGACGGATCGATAATATCAATCAGCCAGTGTGGCGCCAGCGCCTGTTCTTCCGCGGTCGGCTTTGCCGTACCGATGTCCATGCCTTTATACACCAGCGCTGAGTCAACACTGATAATTTCACACGGTACGCTTTGTGACAGCTCCAGCGCCAGACCTGTTTTACCGGAAGCGGTAGGCCCCATAATACTTACGACGGGCTTCATATTCTGACTTTCACTCATTCCGGCCACGTCTCTATTAATCTGTCTGCAGGCTGGCTGCGCCCCTGTTGCTCCAGCACGGTAATCTGTTCGCTGACAGGCATCGATTCAAATCCGTGCCACACTGCTGTAAGAATATCAGCCGGTACGGTTGTCACTGATATTAAAGACTTTAGCACATCATTCAGGTTCTGCCCGCCGGAAGTCAGCATGACAGGAAACCAGTTCACCCAGGGAAAATGTCTGCATCCTGAAGGTGCCTGTTGTAACCGGTATTTACCTGCCACCAGACTGATTTCAAAGTGGTGATCCTGCAAAACCTCAACGGTTTGTTCACTTACATTCGTGTTGGCCACTGATACCGGCATCAGCAATGGTTGCGATGTGCCGGCCAGCTCAATTTGAGCCGCCACCCATTGGGCGATTATAGCGTTTACAGATAAAAGCAAACAGTTGTTTTTATGACAGTAAATTCTTACATATTCATTTAACTGCAAGAATGATAACGCAGAGGTCTCCTGCGTATCAATGTGTGAGCTGAGCAAAGTGCTGTAGCGCTGCCCGTAATCAGCCACCGTTGCAGCAGGCACCGGTGCACTGCGGTGACGGCCCGTTCCTCCTGCCGCCCCGCTTCCATGATAGCGTCCCTGTGCAGAGCGCGGCACGGATTGCGTTGCTGTTGTGCTGTATCCGTTATTTTCCGGGGAATGCCCCTGATGCGTACCCTGCGGCTGCGCCGGAGTAAGGGGGCGGATGTAATCGTGTTCCGGCTCATCAAACTGTGCTGTTTCACCGGTGTCACCGTCACTGAGCGCGTCAGCCACAGCCTTACAGATAAAATCATGTACAAGGCGGCTTTGCTGAAAGCGGACTTCATGTTTAGCCGGATGCACATTCACATCCACATCACGGGGATCAACGGTCAGGTAAACCACAAAAGACGGTTGTTCCAGCACACCCCACACACTTTCATAAGCCTGACGGATTGCGTGCAGGATGAGTTTGTCCCGCATACCCCGGCCGTTTACAAAACTGAACTGGCTGTCGGTACTGCTTCTTAGCATGGTCTCATTGCCCAGCCAGGCTTCAAGTGTCATGCCGTCATAGCCGGTTTTCACGTAAACCGCGTTGCTCAGAAACTTTTGCCCCATTACCGCACTGATACGGCGGGTCAGAGGATCAGCTGACGAAGCCTGATAACGCTTTGTCATCTTGCCGTTGTGTTTAAGCAAAAAGGATACGTCGGGATGGCTGAGTGCGATCCGGCGTACTACATCTTCGATATGTTGATATTCGGTTTTTTCAGTGCGCAAGAATTTGCGTCTTGCCGGCGTATTGTAAAACAAATCAGCTACGTCGATAGTGGTGCCATTCGGATGGGCAACCGGGTTCACGGTGACCTCCATGTCACGACCTTCACAGTGAGCCTGCCATGCCTGTTCCTGATCTTCCGGTCTGGAAGTCAGAGTAAGCCTGCTGACGGAACTGATACTGGCCAGTGCTTCACCGCGGAACCCTAACGACATGATTTGTTCGAGATCATCCAGCGTTGCAATTTTACTGGTTGCATGGCGGCTGAGCGCCAGGGGTAATTCGTCTTTACAGATGCCGCCACCGTTGTCACGCAATCTGATACGCTTATGCCCGCCTTTTTCAATATCCAGTTCGATACGTGTGGCACCGGCGTCGAGACTGTTCTCAATCAGTTCTTTAACAACAGACGCAGGTCTTTCTACCACTTCGCCGGCAGCGATTTGGTTCGCTAACTGCGGTGGGAGTAGCTGTATAGGCAAAGGAATTCCAGACTTTGTTTCAGGTTCTCGGGATGGTCAGTTCCTGACCAATCTGTACGGTGTCGCCGCTAAGGTTATTTGCCGCTTTAATGGTACTGATTTTGACATTGTAACGTTGCGCCAGCAAGGACAATGACTCACCACTGCGAACCTTATGAATTAAATTACGGGATTTTTGTGAAGCCCATAAAGTACCGTCCGGCGGGACCTGACGAAAATACGTCTTGATTGCCTCAAACATTGAGGTGGCCAGCCGCTCGCGGTATTCACTCCAGTTCAGGTTCTTTTCTTCCTGCGGATTACTGATAAAACCGGTTTCTACCAGGATTGACGGAATATCCGGCGCTGTCAGAACGGCGAGACTGGCCGCCTGCGGAGAAGACTTGTGCATACGTGTTACGCCACGCAACTCTTTTATCACTTTCTGACTGAGGTCGTAGCTGGCTGACATAGAATGATCCATGGACAGACCGAGAATGGTCTCTGCCAGATAACGTTCGCTGGCGTTATCAGAAATTACTTCTGCTGCGCCGCCCAGTAATTCAGAATGCTGTTCGGTTCTTTCCAGCCAGCGACCCAGTTCAGTATCAGCACGGCGCATTGACAATACCCACACCGATCCGCCTCTCGGACCGGCTGTGGTAAAGGCATCAGCGTGTATTGAAATCAGTAAGTCAGCTTTACTTTTGCGGGCGATTTCAGGCCGGCGGTTCAGCCCGACGTAATAATCGCCTTCCCGTGTCATTACTGCACGCATGCCGGATTCCGCATTAACCAGTTTTTCAAGGTATTTGGCAATACTCAGGGTAATGTGTTTTTCGTAAGTACCGGCACGGCCGATAGAACCGGGGTCATTACCGCCGTGACCCGCATCAATGGCAACAATAATATCGCGGTCGCGACTGTTGTTTTTCGTATCCAGCACGACGGAAGTAGACGCCAGCGGCGCAGCGGGGCCGGGGTTCGGATCAATTAAATCAACCACCAGGCGGTGTCCGTAGGGACCATCTGGCTCAACAGGAAAAATGGAAGGCTTTGCCTTTCTCGCCATTTCGATAACGATGCGGGCTGACTGACTGTTCTTTGGTGTTGAGTGGCGCACCCGCTTCACCAGGTCACCGGTGATATCAGCCTGTGACAGGTCACTGCCGTTATCAGTATCCGCAAGATCAATAACCAGTCTGGCAGGGTTGTCTAAAGAAAAATAGGTAAATTCAGGCGCCGTTTTAAGATCAAGCACAACGCGGGTCCTGTCACCGGAAGGTGCAGCCCTGACTCCGCTAATCTGGTTTTGCGCCCAGGCAGCGCATGCCAGTGACCACAAACAGATTGTGTAAACGATTACGCGCAACATATTTCGCCCTGAAAATTTCCTTTCGTCAGCTTTTTTATTTTTTATGGGGCACTCAGTGCACAAACAACAGCATCACCGGCCGCTGATTTCGCGGCAATGTGCAATGTCCGCACATCATCATGTGAGTTAATACTAATCACTAAATCCGCAGATGCCAAGAATTCGGCCCCCTTTTGCGGCCATTCGATCAGACAAACGTTCTTTTCGCCGAAGTAATCACGGATCCCCATGAATTCCAGTTCTTCAGGATCCGCCAGACGGTACAGATCAAAGTGATAAACAGATACTTCGTCCAGTTCGTAAGGTTCCACCAGGGTATAGGTGGGACTTTTTACGTGCCCCGCGTGACCGAGTGTTTGAATGAAAAAGCGGGAAAATGTCGTTTTGCCGGCGCCCAGGTCGCCTTCCAGATAAATCACCAGGCCGGCTGGCAGCCTGCTCTTAACAGCGCTGGCTAATTGCTCTGAAATTTTTTGTGTGGCTTCCGGTGAATCTGACCGGAAAACATGTTCTGCGTACGACATAAACTCTGCTTCAACAAATACTACTGGTTGATGAGCACCCTGACGGCGTCAAATAAATCGCTGGCAATCATACCACGTTGGCCGTACAAGTCAGCCAGATCATCACCGGCTTTAGCATGCACTGTGACACCATATTTTGCAGCGATATCCCGTGACAGCCCCTGCGCTAGCAGCGCTCCAAGAATACCACTGAGCACATCACCGCTACCCGCTGTTGCCATACTCGGATTACCGTGTTTACTTACCCAGGTAGACCGCTCGTTATCAATAATGGTTCCCGCGCCTTTCAACACACAGGTGGCATGATAACGCTGGGCGCATTGTCTGGCATAGTTAAAACGCTCGGCTTCCACGTCATCCACAGACACACCCAGAAGGCGCGCCGCTTCTCCGGCATGTGGCGTTAAAATACAGTCATTAATGGTATATGCAGTGGCCTGACGGCTGAGCAGATTCAACGCGTCGGCATCCAGCACCATCGGCTTCGGATGAGTCTGACAATGCTTCATCACCGTTTGAAATACAGTTTCTGCCCAGTCATCCTGCCCCAGACCGGGTCCGATCACCACGCAGGTCGCCCAGCTCAATGCATCTTCCAGGTTTTCATCTGTCACCATCAGCTCCGGACGACCGGCGCTGACCTGAATGGTTGACGCTTCATGGGTATAAACCCGCACCATACCGGCACCGCTGCGCAACGCAGCTTCACTGGACAGACGGATTGCCCCGGCAGTGCCTTTATTGCCGCCAACGCACAATAACCGGCCGTATGTACCTTTGTGACTGTGTACCGCACGTGGCCCCATACCGCGGAACTGTTCGATATCCAGTAAGCTGGCTGACGAACGGGCGAGTTCAGAGAAGGCTTTACCGATTCCCAGGTCATCGTAAACTAACTTACCGCAGGACTGCTTACCGGCACCGGTAGACAAGCCGGGTTTGATACCCACGAATGTGACGGTGACATCAGCTTCAATACAGCGACCTAATGACTGACCGGTATTGGCATCCAGACCGGAGGGCACATCGATACTGACCACCGGAATAGTATGAGCGTTAATGGCATCAATAATGTCAGCAAATTCATTGCGGATATAACTGGTGATTCCGGTACCCAGCATGGCGTCGACAACCAGTCCCGCTTTATCCAGCAAGCCTTTATCAAAGACTTCAATTTTACCGCCGGCATCAAGCCAGCGTTTTTGTGCCCGGCCAGCATCGCCTTCAAGAATACGGTGAGGTTCGACGGCGCACACATGCACCTGCTTGCCTGCTTCTTTCGCTTTCAGTGCAGCGATATAACCGTCGCCGGCATTGTTGCCCTGCCCTACCATCACAAGATAAACGTGGGTGTTTGGCAGCAGGCTCTGACACTGACGGAATACCGAAGCACCTGCACGCTCCATCAGGGTAGCCAGATCGCAGCCGGATTGCTCCGCTGCGGCCTGTTCGTGTTCTCTTACCTGTTCGGCGCGAAAGAGTTTATGTGATAAGCTTGTCGCGAGTTTAGTATCCAGCATAGTTTCCATGTCCGCGTTGCAATCAATCGATCTCAGTAGATTAACAAACGATATCAAGGCTTGGGGCCGCGCGCTAGGTTTTCAGCATGTGGGTATCAGTGATGTTGATCTCAGTCAGCATGAAGAGAAGTTGATGGCATGGCTGGAAAAGGGTTATCACGGTGATATGGAATATATGGCCGCGCACGGCACCAAAAGGGCCCGGCCCGCAGAGTTACTGCCCGGCACCGTGAGAGTCATCAGTGTACGCATGGACTATCTTCCTCCGGATGCGTCTTTTGCCCGCCATCTTTCTGATGATCAGATTGGTTATGTCAGCCGGTACGCGCTTGGCCGTGACTACCACAAAGTACTGCGGCAACGTCTGAAACAACTGGGTGAAAAAATATCTGCGCAGTTTGAGGATGCGCAATGGCGGCCTTTTGTCGACTCCGCACCGGTGCTGGAACACGCTATTGCTGAAAAGGCCGGTACCGGCTGGACAGGTAAACACTCCCTCACTATCAGTAAAGAAGCCGGCTCCTGGTTTTTTCTCGGCGAGTTGTTCATCAACCTGCCGCTGCCTGTAGACGAGCCGGTAGAAGAAGGATGCGGCAGTTGTACTGCCTGCCTGACGATTTGCCCCACACAAGCCATCGTCGCGCCTTATACCGTTGATGCCAGAAAGTGCATTTCTTATCTCACCATTGAAAACAACGGGCCGATTCCGGAAACATATCGTCCTCTGATGGGGAACCGCATATACGGCTGTGATGACTGTCAGCTGGTGTGTCCATGGAACCGCTATGCTTCAATTACAGAAGAAACAGACTTCCACGCCCGCAAGCAATTGCACGGTCAGCCACTGACCACCCTGTTTGCCTGGGATGAATCTACGTTCCTGAAGAATACTGAAGGCTCACCTATACGGCGGATAGGGCATGAAAAATGGTTACGTAATATTGCCGTTGCCATGGGCAACGCATCGGCCAGTGAAGCCATTGTGTCGGCTCTTGAAGGTCGTTCGGGAAGTGTGTCAGAGATGGTTCAGGAACACATTGACTGGGCGCTGACACAACAGGCAGGGAAGCAAGACAGGGAAACAGTCAGCAACCGGCAACAGCAGCGTCTCACCCGGGTAATAAAAAAAGGGCTGCCGCGTGATGCGTAGCCCTTTCTAAAAAGTAAAACAGCGTCGTCTTTATTTGTGGTACTGACGACTCAGACGGTGAACCGCATCAACAAAAACGCCGGCATGCTCAGGCGGCACGTCCAGATGGATACCATGGCCTAAATTAAACACATGCCCTGAGCCTTCACCGAAGCCGGCCAGAATGCCCGCCACTTCCTCTTCAATACGCGCTGGTGGCGCGTACAGCATGGACGGATCCATATTGCCCTGCAACGCGACTTTATCCCCCACGCGGGCTTTGGCATCTGCAATATCAATTGTCCAGTCCAGACCAACTGCATCACAACCTGTCGCAGCAATTGCTTCCAGCCACATGCCACCGTTTTTTGTAAACAGAGTCACCGGCACCCGGCGCCCATCACTTTCACGGGTCAGCCCTTCGACAATACGCGCCATATACTGTAGAGAAAATTCTTTGTAATCCCGCGGCGAAAGTACACCACCCCAGGTATCGAAAATCATCACAGACTGCGCGCCCGCAGCAATCTGGGCATTCAGATAACTGGTGACAGAGTCGGCAAGTTTGCCCAGCAGCGCATGCAGTATCGCGGGCTCTGCGAATGCCATTTTCTTAATTTTCGTAAATGCCTTGCTTGATCCGCCTTCTACCATATAAGTAGCCAGCGTCCAGGGACTGCCTGAGAAACCGATAAGCGGTACTTCACCTTTTAATTCTCTGCGGATGGTGCGCACAGCATTCATCACATACTGAAGCTCCCCTTCGGGATCAGGGATACCAATTTTGTCCACATCCGCTTTTGATGTAACCGGATTTTTAAAACGCGGGCCTTCTCCGGCTTCGAAATACAGACCTAATCCCATTGCATCAGGAATCGTCAGGATATCTGAAAATAAAATCGCAGCATCCAGAGGAAAGCGACGCAGAGGTTGTAAAGTCACTTCACAAGCCAGTTCTGCATTTTTGCATAACGACATAAAGTCACCGGCTTCAGCACGGGTTGCTTTATATTCAGGCAAATAACGACCGGCCTGTCGCATCATCCAAACCGGCGTTACATCAACAGGTTGCTTCAGCAATGCGCGTAAATATCTGTCATTTTTCAGCGCCGGACGCGCTGTGGAAGGGCTGTTAGCCGTCATGCATTTCCTCTGGTTTCAATACTGATTCTGGCGGGAGTATAGCAATAAATAAGGTTGAAACGGCGGTCACAGATCAAGTAATCACAGTTTTTGACACCAAATGGCATAAAAATAACCAAAAGTATAAGACTTTAGTCTTGCTACTTAAGTACATGTCGATAATAATAGACACAACATAAAGAAGCCCTTTAATTTTGTTTAACATCATTAAAAGGGACCGACGCACAATCCTGAGGCCCCGCATCGCGGGGCTTTTTATTATCTGCTAACCGCCTTTGTGCTTATTCAGCACCGCCTCAATAAGACGTCCTGCAATAGATAATTTGGGCGGAATATCCGGCAGTGCGTCAATATCGAACCACTGCGCATCCACGATTTCTCCTTCTTCGGGCACAATGTCACCACTTTCATATTCTGCCAGATAACCCATCATTAACGAGTGGGGGAATGGCCAGGGCTGACTGTCAAAGTAAGTGAGATTTTTCACCTTTACGCCCACTTCCTCTTCGACTTCCCTGTGTACTGCCTGCTCGAGGCTCTCACCACTTTCGACAAATCCGGCAATGGTAGAATACATATTGGTATCTTTATGCCTCACCCCTTTAGCCAGCAAAATCTGATTCTGCCGGTAAATAGCAACAATAATGCAAGGCGAGATACGGGGATAAACACGGTGCTTGCACTGATGGCACTGCATCGCCATTTCCCAGTCAACCTGTTCCATCTTAGCCCCGCACTGACCGCAATAGCGATGAGTGCGCAGAAAATGCACATACTGCCAGGCTCTGGCCAGAACATTAAATTGCTCATCAGTACCAGCCGCCAGTAAGGTGCGCAGGGATGTCAGTTCCCAGTCATCCTGTTCAATGTGCTCTGCCCCCGTATCAATAATGTAGACAGGCGCGCCCACAGCGTGATGTTCTGAAAGCGGCGGCAGTTCCACAATGCTGGCCTGATGATGAGCAATAAACTCCAGTGCAGACCAGCCGCCCAGATAAAGTGAAGTAGTGGATTTAGGAACGAGTATTTTATCGCGGCTGAATATCAGCCAGTGTGCCTGAGCAGATTGCAACTGCCGGTCAGATACCGCTTTGATCATTGAACATACCCCGGTGGGCGCTGAGAATGCCGCCCAGTTTAGTTTTTTTACACAACAATTTACAGTAAATGCATTTCACTCACCGCGATATCATTGTTAAGGTACGGGCCAATGTTATACTGAGAATAGAAATCAGATGCATTGAACGCAGTCTGCTGTTTAATCGCATGATCACCAGACAAAAAAAATCAGACGTTTGCCGGTAAAACATCATGAATAGTACTACCCTCATTAATAAAGCCCGTGCCTATTGTGAACAACGGGGAGCAAGATTCACCCCTCTGCGGGAAAAAGTATATGAAATCTTGCTGGGTAAACACGGGCCTATGGGGGCGTATGAATTACTTGATGCCCTCAAGGAAACGGAATCAAGCGCAAAACCGGCCACGGTATACCGTGCACTGGATTTTCTGCTGGAATTCGGTTTCATTCACCGGCTGGAATCGACCAATGCTTTTGTTGCCTGTCATCATTTTGGTTGTCACCATCCGGTACAGTTCCTAATTTGCGACAGTTGCGGTGATGTTGCCGAGATACAGTCAGAAGGGCTGCAGGAAACGCTGGACAGTCAGGCAAAACAGCACGGATTCAAAGTATCAAAGCAAACAATTGAAGCTCACGGCCTTTGTGCAGATTGTCAGGATGCAGAAAGTGCGGAGCTTGAGGAAAAAAATCATGAATGTTGAGTTTGTTAATCCTTTCATCAATGGTTTACTGAATGTCATGGAAACCATGGCACAAACCACGTTAAAGCCCGGAAAACCCAAGAGAAAACAAAGTGATGTTGCTCAGGGCGACGTTTCAGGATTAATTGGCATGGTGGGCCCGCAGGTAAAAGGGTCAATGTCGATTACGTTTGATGAAGGTCTCGCGCTGACCATTATGGAGCGTATGGTGGGCGAACGTCCGGAGAAACTGGATGCGGAAGTGGGCGACATGGTGGGTGAAGTAACCAACATGATTTGCGGCAACGCAAAACGGGATCTTGCTGAAAAGGGCTTTGATTTTGGTATGGCTACGCCTATCGTTGTATCCGGAAAGCAACACACCATCAGTCATCAGGTAGATGGTGCAAAGCTCATTATGCCATTTATGTGTGATGCGGGTCTGGCGCATATGGAAATCTGCTTTGACAAGTAACTGGCATCAGCAGGAATTCTCTCTCCCCGCTTTCAGGCGGGGTTTTCATTTAATTACCTCCCACGTAGAGCGCGCCCTGCCTGAACTTCACAATGTAAAGATTGGGCAATTGCACCTCTGGCTACAGCACACCAGTGCTAGTCTGACTATTAATGAAAATGCAGATCCGTCGGTAAGAAGTGATCTGGAAGCGTGGTTTAACCATACTGTACAGGAAAGCACGGCATATTTTACACATACCTATGAAGGAAGTGATGATATGCCCGCACACATTAAGTCCAGTTTATTAGGATGTGAGGTAACAATTCCCGTTAAAAACGGGGAGTTACAACTTGGCACCTGGCAAGGCATAATTTTAGGCGAACATCGCAATTCTGGTGGCAACCGGCGCATCATAGCCACTTTGCAAGGAATTTGGCGATAATATTAGTTATTATCTATTTTATGCTCTTTTGTCTATTGGCACGGCGTGTGCTAAGAGCTATCATCCACCCGATTTTACTAATCACTCAACGTTATACAGGATGTGAAAATGAACAAAACTTTTAAATTTACTGCTCTTGCTTTTGCTGTTGCAGCATCTGCGAACGTAGCGGCTCAGGAAGACGGCAAGCCATTTGACAGCTGGTTAGGGCTGCATGGCATGTATTACAATACGGAAGAAACTAAGCCAGCACCGGATCTGATGGACGACGGTTTTGGTTTCGGTTTTGAATACGGCTGGCGTTTCGACGAGAGCTGGGCTGTGCGTGGTGAATATACTGTTCTGGATATGGACTACCAACAAGTGCTGGGTTCAAAAGACAGCATCTCTGGTCACATGTTCGGTGTTGACGCTTTATACTTCCTGCCAGATGACCTGTGGTACGTATTCGGTGGTGTTAAGCGCCAGCTGTTAGACGAAAACTACAACCTTGCCAATGTTGGTATTGGTAAACACTGGGACATCAATGACGACGTTAAGCTGACAACTGAAATCGCTGCTTACCGTGATTTTGATGATTCATACTACGATTACAGTGTAAAAGTAGGTCTGGCATTCCCGTTTGGCCAGTCTAAAACTTCAAGCTACAGCAAGCCAGCGCCTGTTGTAGACGGCGACAGCGACAATGACGGCGTACTGAACAGCATGGACCAGTGCCCTAACACGCCTGCCGGTACGCAAGTTGATTCTAAAGGTTGTGCTGTTATCGCGGACAGCGATAAAGACGGCGTAGCAGATGGTAAAGATCTGTGCCCTGACACACCAATGAACGACAAAGTTGATTCTGACGGTTGTACTGTATTTGATAAAGAAGAAGTTACGCACAACCTGCGTGTACTGTTCGCAAACGAAAGTGCTGAAGTTGCAGAACCTCACTCTGCTGACATCGAAGACTTCGTTGCTTTCTTCAAGCGCTACGGTAAAACTGAAGCGGTAATCGAAGGCCACGCATCTGCACCAGGTACCGAAAGCTATAACATGGAGCTGTCTGAGCGTCGTGCTGAAGCATTCAAAAATGTACTGGTTAACGAATATGGTATCGATGCATCACGTCTGAGCACTAAAGGTTTCGGTGAATCAGAACTGCTGATGGAAGGTAGCTCTGCAGAAGCTAACCGTGTAAACCGTCGTATCTCTATTCGCGTAACAGCGATTGTTGAAGTACCTGAAAAGCGTTAATTCAACAACTCAGATATTCAAAAGGCGCCTTACGGCGCCTTTTTTGTGTCTGTTTATCTGGCAAAGCAATTAAGCATTTCCGGTACGCACTCACCTTTCCCCGGGCTGATTAATACTCGTCATCAAATGCCGGACCGGCATAGTTATCAAAACGGGAGAACTGTCCCTGGAAGGTTAACCGGCTGGTTCCGATTGGACCGTTCCTTTGCTTACCGATGATGATCTCAGCAATACCTTTATACTCACTGTTCTCGTGATACACCTCATCACGGTAAATAAACATGATTAAGTCGGCATCCTGCTCGATTGAACCGGATTCACGCAAGTCAGAGTTCACCGGCCGCTTATCAGCACGCTGCTCCAAACTACGGTTCAGCTGTGACAGCGCCACGACAGGCACTTCCAGTTCTTTTGCCAGCGCTTTCAGTGAGCGGGAGATTTCAGCAATCTCCAACGTACGGTTATCACTTAATGAAGGTACACGCATAAGCTGAAGGTAATCCACCATGATCAGACTGATCCCCCCGCGCTCTCTGGCCAGCTTACGGGCACGGGAACGCACGTCCATGGGTGTCAGACCGGAGGAGTCATCAATAAACAGGTTATCTTTGTCTTTCAGCATAGCCATTGTATTGGATACCCTGGCCCACTCCTGATCGTCCAGCTGCGCAGTACGGATACGGGTTTGGTCGACACGGCTGAGTGATGCGAGCATACGCATCATGATTTGTTCCGACGGCATCTCAAGACTGAAAACCAGTACAGGTTTTGTTTCAGCCATCATAGCGTTTTCACATAAGTTCATGGCAAATGTGGTTTTACCCATCGAAGGACGGGCCGCGACAATGATTAAGTCGGAGGGCTGTAATCCACTGGTCTTCTTATCCAGATCACTGAAACCTGTGGTTACCCCGGTTACTTCTTTACTGGTTTCAATCAGCGACTCAAGCCGTTTGATGGTCTTATCCAGTACGGAGTCGACGTCACGGGGACCTTCATTTTCACCGGTACGCTTCTCGGCGATCTCAAATACTTTACTCTCGGCCATGTCGAGAATATCAGCACTGTCCCGGCCTTCGGGGTTGTATCCCACTTCTGCAATTTCGTGGGCTACACCAATAAGCTCCCGGGTAATTGCCCGTTCACTGACAATTTTCGCATAGGACGTCACGTTGGCAGAACTGGGGGTATTTTTGGCAAGCTCAGCCAGGTAAGCGAAACCACCGGCGTCTTCTAACTCATTGCGGTGTTCCAGGGCTTCTGAAACAGTGATCAAATCCACAGGCTGACTTTCGCCCAGCAATTTCAGAATAACTTTGAATATGACCTGGTGGGAATGATTATAAAAATCTGCGTCTGTAACCAGCTCTGCGACTTTATCCCAGCTCTCACGATCGATAAGCATACTGCCCAGCACCGCTTGTTCAGCTTCGATGCTGTGCGGCGGTACTTTCAGCTTTTCGACATTTTTGTCTTTTGAGGTGGAAACAGCTTTCACAATACGCACATCCAAAAATCAGGGATCTGATATTTTCCGTGAATCAGAGCGAAAAGCAATGCCTGAGGGCTTTTTATCCGGCGAATTGTTGCGGGTCAGGTCCGGCTTTTTCCATTTTAAAGAAAACCCCGTCCCACAGAGTAAACGCTTTGTCTTTACCGGCAACCAGTACTGACTGGCCGGGTACATGTTCCCCGTGGCAACTGACATCGAAACGGGCTACACGATTGGCAACAATGCCGAGTCTTTCAAACGACACATGATATTCTCGAAGAAAGTCATCGCTCGACAGGGAGGTTTCTTTCCACTCAGCAGGACCGCATTGAGTTTGTCCCAGGATCACGTTATCGGGGGTGTACTGAAACGACTGACCCAGCCACATTTCCGCCTGCTCAGGTAACATAGCACTAATGCCAGGTGTTACTGACGAGGTGATTACCCAGGTACCTTCCACACTGGCAGGTTCCTTCACGGCACAACTCATTAGTACTGAGCCTGCAGTTAAAAATAAGGCTGCAAACCAGGCTACCGGTGACCATCCTCTTGCGCTTAATCGACGCGCTGTCATCTACTTCTCCATAATTTTCATACGTATACGAATATGGGGGTATAAAGTTCAACGACAAGCCACATTACCTGCGGCTTATCGTCGTTTCCGGATAGTTAGTCTTTTAGCCAGAGGATTCGTTCAGTTTATTTACATAAAAATAACATCATAACCTTTACTCAACAATGAGTTCTCCATGAACCGTAGACATTTCTATTGTGGCTCTGCCCCCGTTTGCCGTAAATTCCAGCCATTCATTCGGACCATATTTCGCTGAAGATGGTTTATCTGCAGTAAGCCTGTTCACGATATCGCCACCGGCATGTGCCTGCATCTCCACCCTCGCAGACACACCTTTCTGCATTTTAAGATGCAGTGTTCCGCCAACTGACGAGGCATCCACATCCCCTTTCTCTGCCAGCGTTAAACTGGCAGTGATATCGCCGTTTACCGTAGTGAGAGAAAGCACGTCAATTTCAGACAGTTCCAGTTTGGCATCGCCGTTCACGGATTCCAGTTGCACATCAGGGCTGGACGTTTTCAGTTTGATATCACCGTTAACCGTGATGATCCGGGTGCTTTTATCCCCTTTATGATTGCCGGAAATGTTGCCATTTACTGTTTCAACCTGAAGCAGCCCTGAAACGTTATCCAGCTTAATATCTCCGTTCACTGATTCCAGTTTCACTTTACCGGCCAGATCCGACACATCGATATCGCCGTTGACCACATCGAACTGAACAGAATTAGTCAGCCTGCTGGCTTCC
>NZ_CFHOXV010000038.1:39585-43414 GCF_984505615.1 Alteromonas sp.
GTGTCTGCCAGTCGTCAGTGACCGCTGTCTGGTCCTGAAAACGCACCAGCAGTTGCTGTTTTTGCTGTTCGTGTTGCCGGCTCAGTACATTGACCAGAGCCTGTCCCCGGGCATCTCCGGCGCCGCTGTCGCTGCCGAAATACTCAGAAGGCTTGATAAAGATAAACAGGGAGGTCACCAGTAAAAGGCTGGCAGCCATCGCCATATACCGCAACCGGTTCACCGGCGCCTTTCCGGCGGTTTCCTGCTTTTCCATTTCTCCGGCTTCGATAGAAAGCGCAATGCCGGTCCACAGATCACGATCAGGTTTCATTTCCTGTGGCAGGCGCTCAAGCGCTTTATTAAGTTCAGACCCTTTATCAGACATCACTCTCTCCCATCCACGCTTCTAATAGCTGCCGCGCACGGTGAAACTGCGCTTTACTGGTGCCCTGTGCAATATTAAGCATTGCGGCGATATCGTCATGTCTGTAACCTTCTACGGCATGCAGTACAAACACTACCCGTGCCCGTTCCGGCAATTGCCGGATATATCGTTCCAGATCCACTTCGCTGCTGCATGATGCTGCCCCGGCCTCGTTGTCAATTTGCTCAGTGGTATCGAATAGCCGCCGCATCCAGCTCTTTTGCTTACGCATATAACTGATAGTCACATTCGCGGTTACGCTGTGCAGCCAGGTACTGAACAGGCTCTGTCCCTGATAATTACCGAGCTTCCGCCATACCTGTATAAAGACTTCCTGTGTCGCATCTTCAGCCAGCGACTTGTCTCCCGTTAGCCGGTAGCAAAGGGCGTAAACCCGGTTCACGTGTGTTTCATAGATCTGACGATAGGCATCACGATCGCCGGCTACAGCCAATGCAACGAGTCTGTTTAATTGTTGTTGTTCTGAACGGGAGTGTGCTTCCGTTTCAGACTCTGCCATGTCCATATTCCGTTTTATCCGGTGTGTTTTCAGGTTAGTCGCAGACGACATGTAAAAGGTTTAAATACGCTGCAGTTTTTTTTAAAGTAACACGCTAACCCTTCTCTGTTGTGGAAACTATCATGCATATCGAAGCTTTATACGCAGCTAAACCGGTCCCCTTTGGTCCGCGGGGAGCACCCAGCGCCATTCAGAAACAACCCGTTCCTTTTCTTACAGTACTGACGTCCGGCACTGAGGAAGATGAACAGGGAAATAAGAAGCTGCATGGTGGTCCGGAGAAAGTGCTCCATCAATTCAGTCACCGTGGTTATGAACGTTTATCAGAAGCGTTTCCTGAGGGTAACTTTGTCCCGGGCACCATTGGCGAAAACCTGATAGTTGAAGGCATGGACGACACCAACGTATTCATCGGTGACGTCTGGCAGATGGGTGAGATTGTTGTACAGGTTGGTGCACCCCGCGCCCCCTGTAATAAAATTTCCCAACGCTTCGATATAAAGAACCTTGATCGCTTCGTCGGAAATGAAGGCATTACCGGCTGGTATTTTCGCGTGATTGAAACAGGCACATTGAACACCGGCGATGAAGTAAAGCTGATTTCCAGAGCAGATAAAACGGTCAGCGTTGCTGATTTAATGACGGCCGTTTATGACAAGGGCAATCCTGAAAAAGCAGCAGAGTATGTGCAACTCGATGTACTGGACGATGAGTGGAAGGGAAAATGCGAACGCGTAATTAAACGCGGGCAATAGCTTAAAGCAGGTTGTTCAGGGCAAAGCCCCTGAACAACCTCCGGTAACATTAAGACTGAGATTTAATCCAGTCGTCGACCATCAGCTCCAGCGTGCTTAACGGCACGGCACCGCCACCCAATACAAGGTCGTGGAATCCGCGGATGTCGAACTTATCACCCAGCGCAGTTTTTGCTTTTTCACGCAGCTCCAGAATTTTCAGCATACCGATTTTATAAGCGGTTGCCTGACCCGGCATGACAAAATAGCGCTGTACTTCTGATTTCGCCTGACCTTCTGATATTGGCGAGTTATCAATGAAATAGTCTACAGCCTGTTGCTCTGTCCACTTTTTCGCGTGAATTCCGGTATCCAGAACAAGACGGATTGCTCGCCACATTTCAGAATGCAAACGGCCAAAGTTATTTACCGGCTCTTTGTAAGCGCCCATTTCGCTGGCAAGACGCTCTGCATAAAGTGCCCAGCCTTCCACATAGCTGGTGAAGAACATTTGTGTGCGGAATGTGGGAATATCTTCCAGTTCCTGAGCAATGGCAATTTGCATGTGATGGCCCGGTACACCCTCGTGATAAGCAATGGCTTCCATTTCGCTTTTTGGCATCATGGTCATATCAATCAGGTGTACGTAGTAAACGCCCGGCGTCTTACCATCAGGAGAGCTGGGATAGTAATGCTGTGCAGCACCCGGTTGCTCGCGGAAAGGCTCAACCCGTTTCACCACAAGGTCTGCCTTAGGAAGACGGCCAAAGTAATCAGGCAGCATTTCTTTCATGTTGTTGATGTAGGTACGGGTATCACTCAGATAACCCTCACGGCCCTCATCGGTATTCGGGTAATAGAGACGTTCATCGGTTTTATCTTCACGGAAGTAATCAAACATCTCACGCAGAGAACCTTCAAACCCAAGCTCTGCTTTTACCTTTTCCATCTCTTTACGAATACGGGCGACTTCTTTTAAACCCAGTTCGTGAATTTCATCCGCAGTCATGTCTGTGGTAGTGGAGCGTGCAAGCATGGCATTGTAATAGGCTTCGCCGTCCGGCAGTGCCCAGACACCTTTAGCATTCTTATCCAGCGAAGGCAGATCAGCTTCAAACCAGTCAATCAGCGTTTGATATGCAGGCCCAAGCTTAGTGGTAAGCATGGTTTCAGCGTCTTTAAGGTAACCGTCAGCCTGCTCCTGTGTCAGCTCACCGGCATCGACAAGAGATTGTGCTTTGGCTTTAAAATCTGCATAAAGGGCGCTGTCGTTCTCAGAATCGTCAAAGGGCTTTCCGGAGATAATGCCTTTACTTTGTTCAATGACGCCCTGATAGGCAAAGTACGGTGACTTCACACCTTCATCGGCGTTGATGCGCGCGCGGTCGATTAACTGATCCATCGCCCGGCCGGTTTCACCCAGACGGCTTACGTAGTCCTTTAAGTCCTGCTCGCTTTCGACTTTGTGATAATTAATTAAAACTGTAGGAAGAGACGTGTGCATACCAAACATCTGATTAAAGATGTATTCACGGCGCTCAAAAGGCTTCATCAGCTTATCCTGTTCATAAGAGTAAACCAGGATATTCCATGAGATCTTTGCCGCATCATCCAGCTTGTCGTAATCGAAGGTGGATTTCATTTCTTCAACAGCGGCTTCCAGCATGGCAAAACGCTCTTCAGCAGCCTTTTCTGATGCATCATCAATTTCACCGTAGCGTTCTTTGCGGCCACGCATGGTTAACGTGATGGGTGACATTTGCAGTTGTTTCTCATACTGCTCTTCAAACCAGGCATTCAGCCTTTCGGTTTCTGATTGCGCAGTTTGTTCCGCTGCAACAGGGGCTGTGGTTTCCTGCGTCTTTTCGCTGGCAGGTGAACATCCGATGATAGATGCAGCTACAAGGCTCAGTGCAAAGCCTGCGAGGGTTTTCATATTGGGTTTCATTTCCGTCTCCGTGTTATTCATTATTATTTCTTATTGCGCTGTGAAGTCAGTGCAGATATGTGTTTTCGCACACGCACAGTAACACTATTCTAAAACACAAAGGATATCGTTAAACAGAGATTCGCGCCGGATGAGTATGTAAGTAATTATGAATGGCAAATTGCAGGCACAAAAATGTATGGTCCGCCTCGTTATTGCAACAGTAAATGTCGATAACGGGG
>NZ_CFHOXV010000039.1:0-41498 GCF_984505615.1 Alteromonas sp.
AATTCTTCGTGTAACTGCTTACACCAGGCACGTACACGCTCTTCGGTTAATTCCGGCTGGCGGTCTTCGTCAATGCCCAGACCAACAAAGTGGTTATCATCAGCCATGCCTTTAGAGGCTTCAAAGTCGTAGCCGTCTGTAGACCACTGACCGACAAGAATTGCACCGCGGGGTTCTACGATATCGCGAACCATGCCCATGGCATCCAGGAAATATTCAGCGTAATCTTCCTGATCGCCGCAACCGAAAATTGCAACCAGCTTGTCATTGAAATCAATTTCTTCCAGTTCAGGGAAGAAGTCATCCCAGTCACATTGTGCTTCACCGTAGTACCAGGTAGGGATCCCGAATATCAGAAGATCAAATTCAGCGATCTGTTCTTTGGTACTCTTGGCAATGTCCTGTACATCAATCAGGTTTTTGCCTAATTCCTTTTGAATCATCTTTGCAACATGTTCGGTATTTCCTGTGTCACTACCGAAAAACAAGCCAACACTTGCCATAATAACCCTCTGTTCGATACATCTTCTGAAATTACACGCCGGTACTTAACCAAATAAGTTCTATCAATCCTTTGGCAATAAAACCCAGCGCTCCCATTCCGAGTACGCCATAGGCAACTACCCGTCCGATAAGCGGTACATCGTTACTTTTGAGAACATCATGTACGGCATAGCCCATCAAGACAAACAGGCCGGTAAGCCCAAGATAAAACATGATGGATTCAATGGTTTCGTAATTTTCAGCAAGCATAGTTTTACTTAGTCCAAAATCGGCGCAAACTATAGCACAGAAATCAGCTGCCTCGCAGTGAAAACCACGTAATTTTTTGCGCTATATCATGCCTGATGCGGGCGAAATATGTGTTTTTCAACCACGCGGTTGAAGGCGTCCGGCTTTTCTGCATGTAACCAGTGTCCGGCTCTTTCAATAACATGGGCGCGGGCAGCAGGAAAATACTGCAATATTTCGCTCTGCATGGACGCCGTGATGTAATCGGAATTACCACCCTTGATGAAAAGTACAGGCTCAGAGAATTGAGCATCGCTGCTTTGCCATCCTTTAATCGCTTCGTAACTGTTTGCCAGACCATTCAGATTAAAGCGCCAGTGCCATTGTTTACCGGTATCCTGATACAAACTTTTTAACAGAAACTGGCGTACTCCGGCTTCCGGAATACCACTTTGTAAACTTTTGTCCGCATCAGAACGGCTGTTGACAGAATTAAGGTCTACCGACTTTAATGCACTGATTATCGCATCATGGCGGGACGGATAACTTACCGGTGCAATATCCGCAACGATGAGATCGTCAAGAAATTGGGGATGGGTGAGTGCGAGGCGCATCGCTACCTTTCCACCCAGCGAATGTCCAAGTATGCCTGTGCGGGCTTTCTTAAACTGATTGATTAATGCGTATAACTGTTCTGCTGCAGCCTCTATGGAAAAATGCTCCAGATGGGCTGATTGACCGTGGTCCGGTAAATCTACACTGAGCACATTCACTTTGGGCGCGAAATGCCGCTTTACGACAGATAAATTGTCAGCTGTTCCGAATAAACCGTGAATAATAACAAGTAAATAATCAGAATCAGCATTTTCTGAAAAAGAATAATGTAACGTGGATTGCATGATTGACCTGAAAAAAAAGGCGACTGATGTCGCCTTTGAATGGAATTTTTTAAATTGCGAAATCTTCCAGCGATTTGCCGCTGTCTAACGCATCTTTGTAGACCCGTGGCATTCTTCCGATACCTGTCCACTGGTGTACTTTACCTTCACCATCTTTTAATTCGTATTTTACCGGACGTTTTTTTCCGGTAGATTTCTTTTCAACAGTCGTCGACTCCAGATCACTGACATCAAGACCGGCTTCTTCAAGTTGCTTTTGGATATCAGCAATTTTCTGCAGCTTTTCCTGTTTAGCTTTTTCTTCTTCGAGATCTTTTTCTTTTCTTTTCTCGATGATGTTGGCTAACTTTTCTTGTACAGATTCTAATTCAGCTGTGCTTAAATCCTTTACGGCACCTTGCAAACGTCTTCCATGCGTCAGTATTTCTAAAAAGTCGTTCATTCATCAACCTTGTGTTAGTTAAAAAACTGTGTATTTAAAAAGGATAGTCAAATTTTAATCTAAAAAAAAGCAGCTTAACACTGCTTTTTCTTAAAATTGTAATAAATAGCTAATTGACAGGATTTGGATCACATATTCGGATAATTCGGTCCGCCTGCACCTTCAGGGACAACCCATTGAATATTCTGTGACGGATCTTTAATGTCGCAGGTTTTACAGTGAATACAATTTTGCGCATTGATTTGAAATCGCAGCGTGTTGTGTTCTTCAATTATTTCGTATACACCGGCCGGACAATAACGCTGTGCGGGCTCATCGTACTTTGACAGATTAACTTTCAGTGGTATCTCAGGGTCTTTTAATTTCAGGTGGCAAGGCTGATTTTCTTCATGATTGGTGTTCGACAAAAAGACAGAAGAGAGTTTATCGAAACTCAAAATACCATCGGGTTTTGGATACACCTTTTTAGTGGCATCTTTCTTATCTTTTAATTGTAAATAATCTTTACGATCGTCTTTAATGGAGAAGGGTAATTTACCATTGAATATTTTTTGGTCAACAGTATTGTAAACGCCGCCCCAAAACGTGCCGAACTGGTGAATAGCTGCGCCAAAATTTTTACTGCTGTTCAGTTCAGAATATAACCAGGATGTTTTAAAAGCCTGATTAAAATTCGTTAATGCAGGATCAGGTGTTTCTGATTTTAATTCATTAATAATGCTGTCTGCCGCTAAAATGCCAGACTTCATCGCTGTGTGATTACCTTTGATTTTAGCGAAATTCAGTGTACCCGCATTACATCCTATGAGAATGCCTCCGGGAAAAGTCATGTCAGGTAATGAATTCAGTCCGCCTTTTGCAATTGCTCTGGCACCGTAGGAGACTCTTTTTCCATTTTCCAGATATTGCCTGAAAACCGGATGATGTTTCATTTGCTGAAATTCATCAAATGGACTTAAGTACGGGTTGTCGTAATTTAAATCGATAATAAGACCGGCAAATACCTGATTGTTTTCTGCATGGTAAAGAAAGCCACCGCCCGTTGAATCTGTCAGCGGCCATCCGGCTGTGTGAACCACCAGACCGGGTTCATGCAGGGCGGGGTCAATATCCCAGATTTCTTTAAATCCGATGGCATAATGTTGAGGGGCGGTATTTTCATCCAGATTAAATTTGGAAATTAGTTGTTTACCCAGATGTCCGCGGCAACCTTCGGCAAATATAGTGTAACGGGCTTTTAAAATCATGCCCGGCATGTAGCCGTCCTTTTGGCTGCCGTCTTCTGCTACGCCCATGTCGCCGGTAATGACACCACCGGCTGAGCCGTCTTCGTTATAAAAAACTTCAGATGCTGCAAATCCGGGAAAAATCTCAACACCAAGGCTCTCCGCCTTTTCAGCCAGCCAGCGGCAAACATTGCCCATACTGACAATATAATTGCCATCGTTGTGCATGGTATCGGGTACCAGAGCCTGAGGAAGTTTACGGGCATGCTGACCGTCAGTCAGGTAATAAATGTCGTCCCTCAGCACAGGGGTATTCAGGGGAGCGCCTTCATTTTTCCAGTCCGGAAACAATTCATCCAGTGAAGTGGTTTCGAATACCGCGCCGGATAAAATATGTGCACCTACTTCAGAACCTTTTTCAACAACACAGACCATCAACTCGAGGGAAGCGGCCTGAGCCTGTTGCATTAGCCTGCATGCCGCTGACAGCCCGGCAGGGCCTGCACCGACAATCACTACATCAAATTCCATCGATTCACGTTCCATGGTTGCCTCCGGTAAGTTTTGTCAATCAGGTTGACGTTTACGTCAACAGTAAGTAAATTGCATGGTAAGTTTACGTTAACGTAAAGATAAAGTCAGGTGTTAATTGTAACATCTTTGTAAACTGAGAAATCTGATGCTTTATTTAACAGGAGCATCGTCTCCGGTTTTTTGTTTTTAACACCGGCAATGAATGTTTAGACGTTAACTGTAATTAATCAAACTCTTATTCCCGGCCAACTGAGGTAAAGAATGAAAGTACTTGTCCCGGTAAAACGCGTTATCGATTACAACGTAAAGGTACGCGTGAAAGCTGATGAGTCAGGTGTGGATCTGACTAATGCAAAAATGGCGTTAAATCCTTTTTGTGAAATTGCAGTAGAAGAGGCGATCCGCCTGAAAGAAAAAGGTATTGCGACAGAAATCGTCGTTGTGTCTGTCGGCGATAAAGCGTGTCAGGAACAAATCCGTACGGCACTGGCACTGGGTGCTGACCGCGGTTTGCACATAGAAGCGGATAGTTCGCCGGACTCTTTGCAGGTAGCAAAGCTGTTAAGTAAAGTCGTTGAGCAGGAGCAACCCGGGCTTGTGATTCTGGGCAAACAGAGTATCGACTCCGATAATAATCAAACCGGACAAATGTTGTCAGCATTGACCGGCATGCCACAGGGTACCTTTGCTTCAGCTGTTGATGTGAAAGACGGCACGGTGGAGGTCACCAGAGAAGTAGACGGCGGTCTGCAAACTGTGTCACTAAGCTTACCTGCTGTAGTAACCACAGACTTACGACTGAATGAACCCCGCTATGCGTCGTTGCCTAACATTATGAAAGCAAAACGTAAGCCTCTTGATGTAAAGGTTGCTGCGGATTTCGGCGTCGATATGACGTCAAAAGTGAAGGTGATCAAAGTGACGGCTCCGGCTCAGCGAAGCGGAGGCGTGAAAGTGGCAGATGTGGCTGAACTTGTCGAAAAACTGAAAAGCGAGGCGAAAGTAATATCATGAGTATTCTTGTAATCGCAGAACATGACAATGACCAGTTGAAACCGGAGACGGCGAAAGTGTTACAGGCGGCGTCAAAGCTGAGCGGAGACATTCACGTACTGGTTGCCGGGGAAGATTGCAACGCCGTGGCAGAGCAGGCCGCAGCGTTAAGCGGTGTGTCGCTGGTCAAATGTGCCGACAGTACCCATTATGCACATCAGATGGCAGAAAGTGTTTCAGCCCTGGTGGTATCTCTGGCCGCGGACTATTCTCATATTCTTACCGCTGCCACAACCACAGGCAAAAATTTTATGCCTCGTGTGGCGGCCTTACTGGATGTCGCGCAAATCTCTGACATAACCGGCATTGAGGCTGATAACCGTTTCATCAGACCGGTCTATGCGGGTAATGCTATTGCCACTGTCGAATCTGAAGAGACAGTACATGTTATTACTGTACGAACGTCCGCCTTTGACAGTGTCTCTGATGGCAATAACGCAACGGTTGAACAGATCGATGCAGAATTTCCGTCGGAAAAATCATCCTTTACCCGTGCACAGCTCACTGAGTCCGAACGCCCTGAGCTGACTGCGGCGAACGTGGTGATCTCCGGTGGACGTGGCATGCAAAACGGTGAAAACTTCAGTTTGCTTGAGGGAATAGCCGATAAACTGGGGGCAGCAATTGGTGCGTCCAGAGCGGCAGTGGATGCGGGATTTGTTCCCAATGATATGCAGGTAGGTCAGACAGGTAAAATTGTTGCCCCTGATTTGTATATAGCAGTAGGGATTTCCGGTGCAATTCAGCATCTTGCCGGCATGAAAGATTCAAAAGTGATTGTCGCGATTAATAAAGACGAAGAAGCTCCGATTTTTCAGGTGGCAGATTATGGTCTGGTGGGTGACTTATTTGATATCCTGCCGGAACTTGAAAAGGCCCTGTAGCTATAAAGCAAAGAAGGCGCTTTACCAGCGCCTTCTTTCAATTTCTATACCCTTACAACCGAGTTATCTTCCAGACTCACCGGCGAGGGCATATAACCGTCAGCTTCCCAGTCATTCTCCCACACATCGTCATTCAATAAATAACGGAACTGGTATTCGGCATCAGCATCCAGCGTTACAGTTTGTGTGAAATCACCATTCTTAAGTTTTTTCATTGGTGTGACATCCGTATCCCAGGCATTAAAGTCGCCCACCAGTTTTGCTGTGGCAGCTTCACCAGCCTCGTTGGCATTTAAACGGAATGTGACCTTACAGGCAGGTTTAGTTTTTAAATACTGTTTTTTAAGACTCATGAGATCCCTCGTGCAAAATGCGTATGATTCATCTCCAAGTTAAGACTAATTTTCAATCAGTTCAAGGGATTTCGTGTTAAAAATCAGCCAGTGAGCTGTTGCTGCTTTAGTAAAAATATAAACAAACAGAAATAAAATTTAACAATCTAAAAGCAGCCAGCATCAGGCAACAGGTTTACACTAAAGATGTAAAAATAATAATACCGTTAAAACGGCGCCCGGAATGCCTGTACCCGTTAATCCATCAGGTTCAGTGTTTCCCGGCAGCTGTTATTACATTGCGCCTTAAAGGAATATTCATGTCTAAAAGTGGTTGGGTCAAAACACTCGGTCCTGTCATCGTCATTGTCATTGCGGTCGTGCTGGCAATCATTCTCATTTCATCGAAAGCACCGCCTGAACAAAAAGTACCAGAATCTAAAGATTTTCTGGTTGAAGCAAGGCTCGCTGAGAAACAACAAACCGCTTTTGTGGTGCATTCTCAGGGGAATGTAGTGCCTAAAAATCAAACCCGTATCAGTGTTCAGGTAAATGGTCAGGTGATGGCAATATCAGAACAGTTTGAAGTAGGGGGCACATTCAGGAAAGGTGATGTACTTGCTGTGCTGGAGCAGCAGGACTATCAGACTGAAGTGAAACTGGCAGAAGCTGAACTGGCGCAGGCACAGGCAACATTACAGGAAGAAATTGCCAGAGGAAAAGTGGCGGAAAAGGAATGGCGTTCTGTGAACTCAGTCGTGCCACCTGAACTGGGATTACGAAAACCACAGCTTGCCCGTGAGCAGGCCAATGTGAAAGCGGCAGAAGCGAAACTGGAAAGAGCTAAGCGCAACCTCGCCAGAACTGAGATCAAAGCCCCTTATAATGGCATTGTGATAAACCGGAATATTGATCTCGGGCAGTACGTTTCAGCGGGCAGTGAAACAGGCACGATCTACTCTACTGATACAGCCGAAATCCGCTTGCCAGTAACTGAATCTGAACTGGCTTATATTGACCTGCAGGGTGATCTGAGAAGTAAAACATCGGTGCGGCTGAAAGCTAAAGTCGCCGGAACACTTCAATACTGGGATGCTGAGCTGGTCAGAACTGAAGGGGTAATGGATGCCGGTAGCCGCGTACTATATGCCGTAGCCAGAGTGGAAGACCCTTACAACCTGAATGGCAAAAGGGATGGAGCCGTTTTGCGGTTTGGTCAGTTTGCAGAAGCTGATATCACCGGCTCGGATCTCGAAGAACTGTATGTGTTACCGCGCAGTGTGTTACGGCTGGATAATACCATTCTTACTGTTTCAAAAGACAATACCTTGCAAATTAACCAGGTAGATGTGGCGCGGGCGACAGCAAAGCAGGTATATGTGCGCTCAGGCTTGCCGGAAAATCCTAAGGTAGTCTTCAGTGTTGTGCCCAACCCCTATGAAGGAATGAAGGTACGCATTTCCGGTGAAGAGTTGATAACGGAAGATGCTACTGGAAATGACAGCGACGAGCTGAAAATCCCGGGAGCAGACAATGAGTAAAATCGATACTCATAAGGGCATTATTGCCTGGTTTGCCCGTAACAGTGTGGCTGCCAACCTGCTGATGATAATTTTGCTTGTTGGCGGTCTGTTCTCTGCATTCTCGATTCAGAAACAGGTATTTCCGGCTTTTGATATTGATGTGATCAATGTGAGGGTGCCTTATCTGGGTGCTGCGCCTCAGGAGGTGGAAGAGGGCGTTATACTGAAAATTGAAGAGGCGGTTAAAGATCTCGACGGTATTAAACAAATTACCTCAACCGCTGTAGAAGGCATGGGCACCGTCAGCATTGAAGTCGATGAAGACTACGATGTGCAGGAAGTACTTGATGAAGTAAAAGTGCAGGTTGATGCCATTCCGACATTTCCCGGTAACACCGAGAAGCCGGTGGTATACCGCCAGAAAATTCAGCAGGATGTTATCTGGATCTCAGTCTATGGCGAAGCGACTGAACGGGAACTGAAAGAATTCGCCAAAAACATGCGGGATGAGATTGCCAATCTGCCCGGAATTTCCAGTGTTTCCGTTGTGGGTGCAAGAGACTACGAAGTCGCCATAGAACTGTCTGAAATGGCGCTGCAGAAATACAACCTGACTTTTTCAGAAGTGGTGGATGTTGTCCGCCAGTCCAGTGTGGATTTGCCCGGCGGTGCGATAAAAACGGAAAACGGCGATATTCTTTTACGTACCAAAGGTCAGGCATACCGGGGAGATGATTTTGCCCGCATTGTACTGCTGACAGACAACAACGGCACCCGCGTTACACTGGGTGATGTGGCGGCCATAAAAGACGGCTTTGTTGAAGATAATCAGTTTTCAGAATTCGACGGTAAACCTGCTGTAAACCTGCGGGTCCGTGCTGTGGGTGATCAGAATGCGCTGGATATTTCTGATCAGGTTAATCAGTACATTGAGAAAAACAAAGAAGACTTCCCGGGAAATATTACTGCCGATACCTGGGGAGACAGCTCATTTTACCTGGCCGATCGCCTGAACATGATGCTTTCAAACATGTTTTTCGGTGCTCTGCTGGTTTTTATTGTTCTGTCTCTGTTCCTGAAAATTAAACTCGCTTTCTGGGTTATCTGGGGGTTACCGGTGTGTTTTCTGGGCACGTTACTGGTAATGCCCATGGAAGCGGTTGATGTGTCTATCAACATGCTAAGCCTGTTTGCCTTTATTCTGGTGCTGGGCATCGTGGTGGATGACGCCATTATTATGGGCGAGTCGGCATACTCTGAAATCGATAAAAAAGGGCACAGTACAGAAAATGTCATTATTGGTGTTAAGAAAGTGGCAATGCCGGCTACCTTTGGTGTGCTGACTACCGTTGCTGCCTTTACACCTATGCTAATGGTTTCAGGGCCCTTCGGCGTGATCTGGAAGACAATCGGCTGGGTTGTAATCATCTGTCTGCTGTTCTCCCTGCTGGAGTCAAAGCTCATTCTGCCTGCCCACCTGGCTCATATGAAATTAAAGCCCTATGACCCGGCAAAAGCCAATCGCTTCCAGCGCTTCCGGGATTTTTTCAGTGAAGGTATCAAAACCTTTATCGATAAGGTGTACGCCCCGTTTTTACGCAAAGCCATTCACATGCGTTATCTGACTTTGTCGATATTTCTGGCCATGATGATCCTGACTATCGGACTGTTTATGGGCGGTATAGTACGCTTCGTATTCTTTCCGAATATTCCCAGTGACTTCATGATGGCATCTTTCGAACTTGAGCCGGGTTCTTCGCTGCAACAGCGGGATCAGACCCTCGCGACAATGCTGGATGCCATGTACCGCATGGATAAAAATGTCACAGATGAAACCGGTGCCGGCATCATTAAACACGCCATTGCTTTTGACAGCGGTACTACGGGCGGTGAAGTCTTCGTGGAAATGACAAAAGGCGAAAGCCGTGAAATGAAAGACTTTGAGATCCACCAGCGCTGGCGGGATGAAATGCCTGAAATTCCCGGCGTAAAATCCTTCAATATCGGCGCGCCTGGGGGAATGGGGAGCGGGGCTGATCTCAGTTTTGAATTCAGTTCATCAGATATTGCCGCTTTGCAATCTGTCAGTGAAGCATTAAAAACCAGATTATCGTCTTTTGACGGGGTGACAGATATCAATGATACGTTTGCCGGTGGCAGCGATGAAATTCAGCTTTCTCTGACCACGCAGGCAGAGGCGCTGGGGATCTCACTTCAGCAGCTCGGCCAACAGGTACGGTATGGTTTCTATGGTGCTGAAGTACAACGGGTGCAGCGTGACGATGAAGAAGTCAAAGTCATGGTGCGATATCCCAAAGAGGAACGCTCATCGGTTTCTCATTTGCAGGAAATGCGGGTAAGGGCGCCTAATGGCGATGATATTCCGTTTGAAGAAGTGGGTGAAATCACATTAGGCAAAGGCTATGACTCTATTATCCGTGTAGACGGCAGCCGTTCGGTGACGGTAACCGCAAAGGTCGACAAGGATATGTTGGATCCCGGTGAAATTACCAAAGAAGTGGTCATGAAAATCGTGCCTGAATTACTCAAACAGTATCCGAAGGTGCACTTTAAACTGCAGGGCAACTCCAAAGAAGAAGCCGATGCAATGATGGGGCTGGTTAAAGGGCTGCTCTTTGCTTTATTCGCCATCTATGCGCTCCTAGCTATTCCGCTTCGCTCATACAGTCAACCGCTGATCATTATGTCTGTGATCCCGTTTGGTGTAGTCGGGGCCATATTTGGCCATCTTGTGCTGGGACTTGCTGTGAGCGTGCTGTCAATTTGCGGCATCATTGCGTTATCCGGTGTGGTGGTAAATGACAGCTTAATCATGGTGGATTTCGTTAACCGTGCCAGACAGGAAGGGCACAAGTTAATTGATGCCGCTATTCTCGCCGGTACTCAACGCTTCAGAGCTATCATTCTGACCTCACTGACAACTTTTATGGGGTTGATGCCCATCGTAGCAGAAAAGAGTTTGCAGGCTCAGATTGTGATACCCATGGCTGTATCACTGGCTTTCGGTATTCTTTTTGCCACGGTGATCACTCTTCTGCTGGTGCCTTGTCTGTACCTGATGATGCACGATGTACGCAAGCTGTTCAGAAGCCGGCGCGATGAGAAAGTCCGGATTTACGGAGAAGCAGAATCTACCACTGATTAATTCAGCTGCCCCGCTTGCGGGGCTTTTTTGACCAATATGCTTGATAAGTGTTCAAATATACAGTACTGTTTATGTGTACAGTATATGGAGGACTTATGAATACAGGTCTCAAAACAGTTGATAATTTAATCCGCACGTTTGGTATACGCACCAGAAATGGCGCTGATAAATCACAATCGCTGGTCACTCTGTCATCTGCTGATGAACGTCTGGCCTCTATGCGCATTCCTTTTTGTATGATGCAGAAAATACTGTCATTACCGCAAAACCGTTCACTGCGTTTTCACCAGTGGTATTTACCCCATAAAGGGGCAAAGCTTGCCTGTTTTCTCATAGACGAAGAAGGTCGTATTGTGGAGCAGGTCTATTTTCAGCGCGATACAAAACACGTGAATGCAGCAAGAAAGCTTCAAAAAATGGTGGAGCAGGCACACCGCAGTCAATATGAAATGACGGCGAAAATGGCCGCTTAGTGTAAGAACAGACTGTTTTAATTATAAATTCAGGTGGAATCCGTGCAAGATGTGCTGACAGTGTCTATAACTTAGTAATTGTGACCCTGCCCGGTCATGTGCTGTCCGTTGTGTATCTCTGCGCCGGATAATGTATATGGTCAGGCAGTCACTGCTAAGATTCTTACACTGGAGGTAATTTTGAATTTACTGGTCGTCGAGCCGGATGATATTCAGGCTGAAATTTATCAGTTGTCTCTTGCTGAAGCTTTTTTTGTCGATGTAGCTGACTCTTTTGAAAATGCCCGCATCATGATGAGAGACAAATATTATCAGCTGGTAGTGTGTGAATGGGAAATTGAGGGAGAGAAGGCATCCTGCCTTACCCACGCCAGTTATAAGCCGGATTATGCGGCGTCACCGGTTATCGTTGTTGTCAGTCATCATGCTGAAGAAGAAACCATGGTTGAGGCATACAACGGCGGGATTTCTTATTATTTCACCAAGCCTTATACCATCG
Organism: Alteromonas sp.; assembly: GCF_984505615.1. Lineage (NCBI taxonomy): Bacteria > Pseudomonadati > Pseudomonadota > Gammaproteobacteria > Alteromonadales > Alteromonadaceae > Alteromonas > Alteromonas sp. Next base: position 11,764 of record NZ_CFHOXV010000039.1, read on the forward strand.
TACCGTTCTATGAAACTTTACTGGCCATTCAGGATCAGATTGAAGCGCTGCAGCAACTTGAACACGATAAAAGGCAATCGGTGATTGCCTCTGAACAGGCAGTAAACAGAGCGGCAATATACCGTTTAGGGTTGGAAACCCTGGGCAAACTGAATGATGCCAAAAGTGTTGCCGATATCGCTCATATTACTCTCACAGCATTAAAAGAGCAGGGGATCCATGCTGCTCTTGAGTTCAGGCATAATAACCGGCCTCTTTATTTTGACGGTAAGTCAGACTCCTGTGATGAAACTACCGTTAAAGTGTTTACAACCCTTCGCAAGCAGGGAGAGTATTTTTCTTTCGGACAACGACTCATGCTGAATGCTGAGCACGTCTCTATGCTGTTGAAACAAACTGATAACCTCACCATTCCGTTGCAATCAGTCCTCACAGATTTAGGCACGAAATTCATGCCCCTGCTAAACATGCGTTATGTCGCATTATTGCAGGAGCAGGCCTTGTATGATGCCGGTAACGATGTCAACAAGTTGGTGAACAAGCTTCACGATGTGCTTATTGACCGCAGGGATCAAAAACATAAATTCTCTTCCAGAGTGCGTAATGTGGTCATGGAGGACAAAAGCACAGGGTCTCTGAAAGACACTGACAAAGAAGCTCTGGTCCGGCTATTACAACAGGCGACAGACAGCACGTTAAATGACGAAGAACTGATTAATGCAGATGCGTTACTTGCAGGCATTGCCGCCAGGATGCATAGCCGGCTGGTGGATTTATCTGTCAGGGAAATTTCCGGAGAGGATGACGATCTGGATGACGAATTAAGAGGGCTGGAATATTTCTGAAACAAAAAAGGTGGCAATCAGCCACCTTTTATCATTTGTCTTACGAAGGTTAAAGCACTGAAACCAGAGCCTTAGCCAGGGCATCAACGTTCTGCTGGTTGATACCGGCAACGTTAACGCGGCTTGAATCCACGAAGTATACGCTGTGTTTTGCACGCACTTCACGAACCTGCTCCGGTGTAATACACAGAAACGAAAACATCCCTTTTTGGGTGTTCAGGAAGCTGAAATCTTTCTGGGCGCCATTCTCTGCCAGTTTGTTAACTAACATTGTACGCAAATCAGACATGCGGTTACGCATTTCATTCACTTCAGTTGTCCATTCGTCCTTCAGCGCGGTGTCAGACAAAATGATATCAACTAATGCGCCGCCCCAGCTTGGTGGCATAGAGTAAATACCACGGGCAACAGACTGAATCTGCCCCTGGGCAATTTTACGGGTAGCACTGTCATTCGTGACAATTGCAGCCAGACCGGTGCGCTCACGGTACAGACCAAAGTTCTTAGAACAGGAAGCCGCAATAATCACTTCAGGCAGGTTTTCAGCCAGTAAACGGATGCCGTAAGCATCTTCTTCCAGACCGTCACCGAAACCCAGATAAGCCACATCGATAAATGGCAGGAAACCTTTTTCCTGAGCCAATTTAAGTACTTCATCCCACTGTGCGTTGGTTAAATCTGCACCGGTAGGGTTGTGACAACAACCGTGCAGCAACACGATGTCGCCTTTACCGGTTTGCTTAAGCGTTTCCATCATCGCATCGAAATTAATGCCCGCAGCAGCTTTATCGAAGTACGGATACGTTTCGATTTGCAGACCGGCAGAACCGATTAACGGGATGTGGTTCGCCCACGTAGGGTCGCTTACCCACACTTTCAGGTTGTCGCCGCAACGTGCAAGTAATTCAGACAAAATACGCAGCGCACCGCAGCCACCCGGCGCCTGAACCGCAGCGACGCGATCCGCCAGCATGACTTTGCTGTTTTCACCCAGCAATAATTTCAGCATGCCATCAATATAACCCTGATGACCCTGCGGGGTGATGTAAGTTTTAGAGGTTTCTCTTTCCAGCAAAATTTGCTGAGCTTTAGCCACCGACGTCATGATCGGCGTATTACCCTGCTCATCTTTATAAACACCAACACCTAAATCAATTTTAGCCGGATTGGTATCTTCCCGAAATGATGCAGACAATCCCAGAATTGGATCCGGAGCCAGTTGTGGTAATACTTCAAACACGATTTTTCCTCACGTTGCGTGATAATTAAGCGAGGTCGGCATTATGCCACTGCTCACGCAAATTACGAGACTTAAAATGCAATTTTCTTCAGGTTAAATTGGAATAAATCATTGCCGGATGCTACGGGTTGTAAAATACATTGTTCATCATGGGGTTTTAAACCTGATCCGAACGAATGATTTGTCACCTCGCCGGCAATTGGGACTGGGCGTAAACGCTGGTTTGCGGTAATATCCGCTTCCACAGGCAAACTCAAATCCGCTTTATTTTAGCGTTACAGACAGCCGGCACTCTCTGTGCGGCCTGATTTTGCTTCCTACATTTTTTATCAAACGTGGAGTTTCAGCGTGAATAACAAGGGATTCACTACCCGTCAGGTACATGCAGACCGCCTTTTGAATCAACCTGAGCACGGTGCTGTGCATACAGGGACGACTAATTCTGTGCTTTATGCCTTTGAGGATGCACAGGGTATTATCGATGTCTTCCAGGGTAAGAAAGCCGGTCATGTGTATTCACGCTCTTCGTCAGGCTCGATTGCCGCGTTGCAGAATATCCTTAACGAACTTGAAGGTGGCGCAGGGGCTTTGTGCTTTGCCACAGGCATGGCTGCAATCAGCAGCACGCTTTTATCACTGCTTAAAGCGGGCGACCATATTATTGTCAGTCAGTATTTATTCGGTAATACCCGTTGCTTCGTGGATACGCTGGCGGATCTGGGTATTCAGGTCAGTTTCGCCGATGTGACATCAATAGAGGATGTACAGGCACTTTATCAGCCGAATACCCGCATTGTGTTTTCTGAAACCGTGGCGAATCCGGCTACTCAAGTCGCAGATGTTCAGGCTATCAGCCAGTTCTGCCGTGAAAAATCATTATTATTTATCATCGACAACACAATGACACCGCCGCCGCTTTTCGATGCTAAAGCTGCCGGTGCTTCGATTGTTATTTCCTCGCTGACCAAATACGTGTCCGGTCACGGCAATGTGCTCGGTGGTGTGATGGTTGATCTTGGTACGTTCGACTGGACAACTTACCCGAATATCAAACCCGGCTACCAGGTCGCTGACAAGGGGCAGTGGGGAATTACTCAGGTCAAGAAGAAGGGGCTACGTGACATGGGGGCAACATTAGCACCGGGTTCTGCCCATGCAATTGCTACCGGTCTTGAAACCCTTTCCCTTCGTATGCAGCGTAATTGTGAGAATGCGATGAAACTGGCTACCTGGCTGGACAGTCATCCGCTGGTAGAAAAGGTGTATTATCCGGGTCTTGCTGAGCACCCTCAGCATTATACTGCCAGAGAAATGCTGTCAGGTGGCTATGGTGCCATTTTGAGTCTTGATCTGGTAGACCGCATCAGTCCACGGGACTTTTTAAATGCTCTGGAGCTGGTCATTTGTGCAACACATCTTGGTGACAACCGCACCCTGGCGCTGCCTGTTGCCTCAACCATTTTCTTTGAAAACGGACTGGAAGAAAGACAGAAAATGGGGATTTCAGAAGGTATGATCAGATTATCAGTAGGTATTGAAGATACTGACGACCTGGTAGCTGATTTTACGCAGGCTTTCGGACAGTTTAACTGACACCGTTTAGAATTTTTGTAAAGACAGGGTTATTTTAGAAGCAATTCTGCAACAACCCTGCTATGATAATTTTCAGCAAGTAAGCGGGCTTTCTTTTCTCGTAGGGTGTTTTGGCGAACTTCGAACCGGGTGATGCTTGAATTTCCGCTACTTGCTCCATTCTCCTCACCTTTATCTCAAATTTTTCCCACTATTTTTCTATCTGAAGTTACAGATTTATCTCACTTTTTTAATATTCAGATAATTTATCAAAAAATAATTTGAACTAAAGACTAATAGTAATGACTAAATCTATGCAGTTAGCAATTAACGGTTTAAGCCAGGACTTGTGCTTAATCGTTACCGCTAAAGTGTGTTCCAAGTTGAGTGTGCTTGATTGCCCCGCCATGTGCGGGGCTTTTTTATGTCTGTTTATGACTGAGAGTGTGGTAGAAAAGCCAGTTACATGGCTGCTTTAATATCTGCGCGCAGGTCTTCATCTGAGGGCTTAACGCGGCTTCCGTAGTGCTTGACGATGTTACCGTCTTTATCCACCAGGTATTTATTGAAGTTCCATGAAGGCTCTTCGCCGGTGGCGCGGGTGAGCATGCGGTACAGAGGGTCCTGATCATCACCGGTAACCACGGTAGGTTCAAACATCGGGAATTTTACGCCGTAGGTCAGCTCACATAATTCCGCCGTTTTACCTTCATCTTTTGCTTCCTGATTAAAGTCGTGGGCAGGAAAACCAAGAATGGTGAAGTTTTGATCTTTGTATTCTTCATACATGGCTTCCAGTCCTTCAAATTGCGGCGTGAATCCGCAATAGCTTGCTGTATTCACGATCAGCAGAGCCTTCCCCTGGTATGCTTCGCACAGGTTCACTGTTTCCTGGGAATTCAGTTTACGTTTAACAAATTTCAGGACAGAAGGGCAGTTTTCAGCAGCGAAAGTAGCACTGCTGAACAGAGTAAGTGTCGCAAGCAAAAGCGTTTTTTTCATAATGGCCTCAAGATGTGGAAGAGTTTGTCTCAACCTTAACAGTAATCTGCGCAGAGAAACAGTTGCGCGGTTGACGACACCGGTCAGTCACCGTTAGGCTGGGATAATCCGACAAGTTAACCCGATGAAAACGGCTGTCGGAATTACCTTGTTGCGTATAATTAACATGCTTATAAATAACACACTTAAGACAGAACCATAATGAAAAAAATGTTAAGCCTCGTTATTGCTGCTGCGTTAGGCACGTCACTTTCCGCTTGTGTCTCTACAGCTGCTGATCCCGTTACTTCCTCAACGCCGGTACCGGTCACTGCACCACCTGCTGTGGTAACACCGGAAACAGTCACTCAACCAGTGTCATCAGACACGATTACACTGAAACAAATTATGGCCGATCCACAGTGGATGGGTCGTTCTCCGGTACGCCCCGGCTGGAGCCTTGACGGCAGCATGCTGGTGTATGAGCAGGAACGGGAGAACAGTCATCTCCGTGATGTATTTGCCGCTCCGGTCAACATGCCTGCCAATGCAGAGCGTATCCCGCTATCCGAACAGTACCTGTACCGCTACAGCGAAAAAGCACAAAGTGTTGATGGCCAGACAATGGCATTTCTCGCCGGAGAGAGTGTTTTTATAAAACACAAAAGTCAGCCGGCCGAACAACTCATCCGTGGCGGAGCTCCGGTACACGGATTGTCTTTTATGACCGACGGCAGGCTGATGGTGACCACAGGTAACCGTATCGTTGCTATCGACGTGAATAATGGCAGACGTGAGCAACTGTTCAGTTGGGCATTCGGGGACAAGCCTGAAGCAGTAAGCGAACCGGAAGACTATATTGCCGGTGAACAGATAAAATTAATCAAATATATCGACAAAAAACGCAGACAGAGCCAGCAAAGTGCTGACCGTAATGAAAAACTGAAAACGGTAAGTCCGGCCTACGTTCAGGATAAGGTCTGGTTCGATAAGGGTGACAGACTGGTCACCGCTTCGGTATCTCCGAATGGTAAATTTGCACTTGTCGTGACTACCGCTGATGTGAAGTCCAGAGACGACTCTGACATCATGCCGCATTTCATTCAGGAAGATGCGCGGATCTTGCCTATGCGGGTGAGAAGCCGTGTTGCTGATGCAGAGCCGGTGAATCACGATGCCTGGCTGGTTAATCTGCAAACCGGTGAGAAATCAAAATTATCCTACATGAGCTTGCCCGGCTACAACGACGATGTACTTGCAGACGTGAAATCTGAAAATGCAGCTGCCCGCGGCGACAAGTATGTGGTTAACCGCCTGCCCAGAGACATAACCCTGTTCAGCAGCTGGGACCGGAACAATCCGTCTGTTCGCTGGCACAAAAATGGCGGGGCTCTTGCCCTGATGCTGGAAGCATGGGACAACAAGGATCGCTGGATTGTAACCGTTGACTTTGAAAAAGGCCGGTTTGAAACTCAGGAGCGGTTACACGATGATGCATGGGTGAATTACAGCCATAACCAGTTTGGCTGGCTAAATAACAGCGAAACACTTTTCTATCAGTCAGAAAAAGACGGTTACTCCCATCTTTATTTGCAGGTACCCGGTGAGAGTCCCCAGCAACTTACTCGTGGTCAGTTTGTCACGGAAGAGCCGGCACTCACCAGCGATGATAAGTTCATATACTATCAGGCCAATAAAAAGCACCCCGGCATTTATGAAGTTTACCGGGTGAATACCGCTACCGGTGCCAGTGAAGCCATGACCGATTTGAACGGCATAACGGACTTTGTACTCAGTCCTGATAACAACACACTGTTGTTAACTCACAGCAAAGTAAACCGACCGCCTGAGCTTTACATTAAAAAAGCCGGTGACAGTGGCGCAGCACAGAAGATCACAGATACTGTCAGTGATGCATTCCTGTCAATGCCCTGGGCCGTTCCTCAGGTGGTAGCGATGCCATCTTCTCATACCAGCCAGCCTGTTTATGCCCGTGTGTATTTACCTGAAGGCTACAACGAGGGTGAAAAGCGCAAAGCGGTGGTCTTTAACCATGGTGCCGGATATTTGCAGAATGCGCACCTTGGCTGGTCAGGGTATTTCCGTGAATACATGTTCAACAGTATGCTGGTGCAGCAGGGTTATGTTGTGATGGACATGGATTACCGCGCATCAAAAGGTTACGGCCGCGACTGGCGTACTGCCATTTACCGTCAGATGGGCACACCTGAAGTAGAAGATTTACGGGACGGAGTGAACTGGCTGACAGAAAATGCGAATGTTGACCCGGCACGTATCGGCACCTACGGCGGCTCTTACGGTGGTTTCCTGACTTTCATGTCTATGTTTACCGCACCGGATCTGTTCGCAGCCGGCGCAGCATTACGTCCGGTAACCGACTGGGCGCATTACAATGCGCCTTATACATCTAATATTCTGAATACGCCGGATGTGGATCCCATCGCATTTGAGCGCAGTTCGCCTATTTACTTTGCAGAAGGTCTGGAAAAACCATTACTTATCATTGCTCCCATGGTTGACGACAACGTGTTCTTCCAGGACTCAGTGAGACTGGTTCAGCGCCTCATCGAACTTGAGAAAACCGATTTCGAAACGGCGATATATCCGGTTGAACCTCACGGATTCGTTCAGCCCAGTTCCTGGCTGGATGAGTACCGCAGGATCTACAAATTGTTTGATACAAACCTTTAATAAAGCAGGCAGTGACTGACCATCACTGCCTTTTTTTATCCGCCGGAGACGGCATACAACAAGAACGATAACACCAACAACAGGCAGGAAATATGATGAAAGCGCTTACGACAATCGCCGCAACGATCTATCTGGCCGGTACCACCACAGTACAGGCTGCACAGGACAATACACTGACCGCAGAGGAATCTGCCGCCGGATGGCAGTTACTTTTTGACGGGCAATCTTTTACAGGCTGGCGTAATTACCGTGAAAAACAGGTGGGTGACGGCTGGACTATCGAAGAGGGTGCCATGAAGCTGGCTAAGGCTGGTGGTGGCGATCTGATTTCTGACAAGACCTGGGAGAACTTCGATTTTCTCATTGACTGGAAGATCTCAGAAGCAGGAAACAGCGGTATTTTTATTCTCGCCGATGAGACCGGAAAATATATTTATTCCCATGCACCTGAGATTCAGATCCTCGACAACGAAAAAGCGCACGACAACAAAACAGATACTCACCTTGCCGGTTCACTTTATGACATGGTGGCCGTCCATTCCTCTGCTTCAAAACCCGCCGGCGAATGGAATACAACCCGCATAAAACTGAACGATAATTTGTTACAGGTGTGGCAGAACGGTGTGATGACGACCAATGTGGTTATCGGAACATCAACCTGGAAGAATCTGGTGGCGGCGAGCAAATTTGCTGACTGGGAAGGCTTTGCAGCTAACGCTTCCGGTCATCTTGGATTGCAGGATCATGGCAACACGGTCTGGTTCAAAAATATAAAAATAAAGGAACTGTGAAATGGATAACACTGATTATCAGGTACTGGTAGTCGGCTCCGGTGCCGGCGGTGCCATGGCTGCTTACGAGTTAACCCGGCAGGGCATCAAAGTGTTGCTGCTTGAAGCTGGCCGTGATTATGACCCCCGTACAGAAACCCCCATGTTTAAAAGACCCGGTGATGCGCCTTTGATGGGCTCGGGGAATGTGGATAAAGATTTTGGCTACTACGACGCTACCGTAGATGGTGGCTGGACCGTACCTGACGAGCCGTACACGACTGCAGATGATACCGAATTTCTCTGGTGGCGGGCGCGGATGCTGGGTGGCCGGACCAATCACTGGGGCCGTTATTCCCTGCGTTTTTCTCATCATGATTTTAAAGGTAAGACCCGCGACGGTCATGGCGCTGACTGGCCATTTGAGTATGATGACATTGCGCCCTGGTATGATAAAACAGAAACCCTTGTCGGCGTGTGCGGGGAGAATACCGGTCATGAAGATATGCCTGACTCTTCTGAAGGTGTATTACAGCCACCTCCGGCCCCCAGAGTCACTGAATTACTGGTGGCTGCTGCCGCCGGTAAAGAAGGCATACGAACCGCGCCTATGCACCGTGCAGTCCTGACACGCTCGCAGGATATCCGCCAGAAGTGTTTTTATGCCACGCCTTGTGGCCATGGCTGCTCTATCGGTGCGGCTTTTCAGACCACCACGTCATTGATTCCTATGGCCAGAGCCACCGGAAACCTGACCGTGATTACCGATGCGATGGTTAAGGCTGTCCGTACAGATGTGAACGGTAACGCCACAGGGGTGACCTACGTGGATAAGAAAACAGGTAAGGATACCGACCTTGATGCTCCCGTGGTTATTCTGGCCGCCAGTGCCTGTGAGTCGGCACGGATCCTGCTGAATTCAGCATCAGAACAACATCCTGCCGGACTGGCTAATTCCAGCGGACAGGTAGGTCGCAATCTGATGGATTCCACCGGGGCGAACATCGGTGCCTACGTGCCGGCACTGCGGGACCGGCCACGGTATAACGAAGATGGTCATACATCGAACCATTTGTTCATTCCCTGGTGGGGCCACGAGGCGCAGGAAAAAGGGGAACTGGACTTTCCGAGAGGTTATCACTTTGAAATCGGCAGTGGTTTCCGTGAACCCGGCAGTTGGGTAGCCGGTGATTTTCAGGGCTACGGTGAAGCTGTAAAAGCTGAGGCCCGTTCTGCCTATGGCAGTTACATTGGCTTTGCGCTGCGTGGGGAAATGGTGCCGAATGAACATTGTTATATGGAAATTGATAAAGACGTGAAAGACAAATGGGGTATACCTGTTGCGAAGTTTCACTGGAAGTGGTCGGAAAATGAACTCAACCAGGTCAGGCACGGCCTTGAAACCGCGAAGAAAATTTTCGCCAATATGGACGCTGACCCGGGGGAATTACCTTCTCCTGAAGAGGCTATTCTCAAAGGCGGCGAAATTATTCATGAGGTGGGCACAACCAGGATGGGAGACGATCCCGGCACCTCTGTGACCAATGAATGGGGACAAACCTGGGACTGTAAAAATCTGTTTATCATGGATGGCGGCGTGTTCGCCTCTAATCCTCATAAAAACTGTACTCTGACTATACTGACCCTGGCCATGCGTAATTCAAGCTGGCTGGCAGGACAAATTCAACAAGGGAGCCTGTAGCCATGAGAGATGTAAAATCTTCCGTTTATGTGCCACGGTTAACACGCCGCGAATCGTTAAAATGGCTGAGTGCTCTGGCAGCCACTGCGGCATTTCCTGCATTAACAGCGTGTTCAGGCGAGCCGGATAAAAGCGCGAAGGCCACAGCAGGAGCGGGTGAGGGGCACTGGCCTGAACTCACACTAAAGCCGGTGAATGCCGCCGGTTACGGGAAAGATCCTGATCTTATCATGCCGCCTGAATCACCCTGGCCGCGGCTCCTGTCACAAAAAGAGCTGCAACTGGTTGCTGACATCAGCGATCTTATTGTTCCTCAGGAAGGGGAATACCCTTCTGCGACCGGGGTTAATGTACCGGATGTCATTGACGAGTGGATAAGTGCACCCTATGAGCGGCAGCAAAACGACCGCAAATTCATCATGCCACTTCTGGTATGGCTGGATGACGAAGCTGCATTGCGTCATGACATGACGTTCACGGACCTGACAGAAGCCCGGCAGAAAGCCATCCTGGATGATATAGCGACGGTGGACGACAATACCGGTGATGCCTATCTGCGTCCGGCTGAGGCTTTTTCCCGTCTTCGTGGTTTGGTTCTGGCTGCCTATTTCAGTTCGCCGGAAGGCACCAGAGATATTGGCTATCAGGGGAACGTTGCCATTGCCGGAGACTATCCCGGACCCACGGATGAGGCTATGACGCACATTAACCGTGTTATCAGTGAGTTAGGTTTGTCGGAGTACGCGCTTAAAAGCTGATAATTGAATAAAGCCGTCTGTCAGTGCTGCACTGCCGGACGGCGTTTGTTCACCGGAATAATCATCAGCAGAAACATTAAAAGACCCGCTACCGCGCCGTAAAGGTGGGCATCTGTTGCAACCGCTGCACCAATCAGTGCCTCCACATCAGCAGAACCGCCATTGATTTGTTCGTACACTATTTTAGCGACCACACCGCAGGCCAGTAGCCAGCCCGACTTTAAACCTGAACGGATATCCATGCAGGCGCCCCACAAAAACACGCCATGTAATGCGCCGGACAAACCTGCATACCATATGAGTTGCGGTGAAAAGTAATAAATACCTGCACTGGTCAATAAACTGCACCAGAGAAATAATTTAATAAACCGCATGAAACGATAATGGTCGCTATGCAGAAAGGTGAGCAAAGTCAGCCCGGCCAGATTCAGTAAAGCGTGCCAGCCGTTGGTGTGGACAATATTGGCTGTAAGTAAACGCCAGGTTTCAAAGCCCTCTATGGCATAACGGTCATATGCCAGCCATTCCCCTGACGCGGGTTCGAAGACGCAGGCCAGCAACACACAGAGTGTCAGCAGCAGGGGCCCGCCGTAAGGTCCGGCAAATTTGGTGAAATCAGATGACATGAAATTTTGTAGTTTTTGCTGTTAAATCGCTATGATACAGAAAACTGATAAGAATTTGCCTGTAATTTTGTGAGGATTTTGTCATGAGCACTGTGACTACACAGATAGAAAACCACGTTCTGACCATCAGCCTGAACCGCGCGGATAAGAAAAATGCGTTAACCCGTGAAATGTATCAGTTAATGGCGGATGCAATTAATACCGCGAGCCTCGATCCGGAAGTAAAGGTTATCCTGCTCAAAGGGGAAGGCAGTGCGTTTACGGCCGGTAACGATATTGCAGATTTTGCACACAGGGAGGAGGGCGATAACGTTGCTGAGATTGTTGCCTTCATGAATGCTCTGACTCAGTGTACTAGTCCTGTTGTAGCGCAGGTTCATGGCGTTGCCGTTGGCATCGGGACGACCTTATTGTTACATTGTGATCTGGTGTACTGTGCACCGGACAGCGTTTTTTGTATGCCTTTCATTAACCTGGGCCTCGTACCCGAATATGCGTCAAGCTATCTGTTACCCAGACTGGCCGGCCGCAGAAAGGCCAGTGAATGGCTGATGCTGGGCGAAACCTTTGGCGCAGAGGAAGCACAGCAGTTTGGTGTCGTTACCGCTATCATCGCGGCAGAAAATCTAAGCGAACATGTTGAGGCAGTGTGCCGTAAACTGGCACAAAAGCCCGCATTCGCGCTGAACCAGACAAAAGCATTGATGAATAATGAGCAGGATGCCATACAACAACAAATCAGTGCTGAACTGGATATCTTTCTTGAAGCGCTGTCTACACCGGCAGCCAAAGAAGCATTCGATGCATTCATCAACAAGCGCCCGTTAAACCGGGATAAATTTAAGTAATTCAGAGGAAGCGATACATTGAAGTTCAGTCAGGGAATTCTGGCAACGGCTGTTAAGGTCGTTTGTTTATCGGTCACACTGGTGTCCGCCACTCAAGCTGTTGAACGTTTTGAGCCCGAAGCGGCTACCGGTTTTGAAAATAAAAAAGCCCGTATAGCCAAAGATTATATGGTTGTGGCTGCAAACCCGTACGCCTCATGGGCGGGTAAAAACATTATCGAAAAAGGTGGTTCTGCCATTGATGCCGCTGTGGCTGTGCAGGCAATGCTGACACTGGTTGAGCCTCAGTCCTCCGGGATCGGTGGTGGTGCATTTATCCTTTACTGGGATAATAAAACGAAGACTCTGCATACATTTGACGGGCGGGAAACCGCACCGGCTGCCGTTACACCTTACTGGTTCTTCAAAGGTAAAAACCAGATGAACTGGCTTGAAGCTGTGGTTGGTGGTAAATCTGTGGGTGTTCCCGGCGCATTAAAAGCACTGGAAACTGCGCAGCAAGAATTCGGCAAGCTGAAATGGGAAGACCTGTTTGACGATGCGATCAACACCAGCGCTGAAGGGTTCAGGGTCTCAGCCCGTCTGGCGCACCTGGTCTCGCTGAATAAACACCCGGGTCTGAAAGAGTTTCCATCCAGCGCTACCTATTTTTATCCTGCCGGTGCACCGCTTAAAGAAGGAACGGTTAAAAAGAATAAAGCGCTTGCAGATACCCTGCGCCATATTGCCAGTGACGGTACAGACTATTTCTACAAAGGCCCTGTGGCTGAGAAAATTGTTAAGGCAGTAAACGGGGCATCCATCAACCCGGGACAAATTACCACGGCTGATATTGCCGGATACGAAGCATTAAAGAAAAAACCTGTGTGCGGCGATTACCGCGAACATAAAATTTGTGGCATGGCACCGCCCAGTTCCGGAGGGATCAATGTATTCCAGATCATGAAACTGCTGGAAGGTCAGGACATTGCTTCATTGCAGCCTGACAGTGCTGAATTTGCCCATTTATTTGCACAGGCCAGTGCCCTCAGTTTTGCTGATCGGGAAATGTATATTGCCGACAGCGACTTTACCGATTTACCCTTTGCGGCATTGATCAACGCGCCTTACCTGAAACGCCGAGCAGAGACGATTGGCATCAATGAAAAATGGCATAAAGCAAAGGCCGGCAAGCCTTACACCGATGCTAAAGTTCACCTTGGGATGAATCTGGAGCAGCCTAACACCAGCCACTTCTCAATTGTGGATAAAGAAGGGAACGCGGTGTCTATCACGACCAGCATTGAGTTTATGTTCGGTTCCGGCTTAATGGTCGACGGTTTCCTGCTGAATAACCAGCTTACGGACTTCTCATTTAATCCGGATATTAACGGCTGGCCTGTGGTTAACCGTGTGGAACCGGGTAAGCGTCCGCGCAGTGCCATGAGCCCGACCATGGTGTTTGATGATAAAGGTGATCTTGAACTGGTCATCGGCTCACCGGGTGGCAGTCGTATTATCGATTATGTCGCGCAGACCCTGTTTGGTGTTCTCGACTTTAACCTTGATGTGCAGCAGGCCATTAATCTGCCCAGAATGACCAACAGAAATGATTATACTGCGCTGGAGGCTGGTACGTCCGCTGAGGCGCTGAAACCTGCACTTGAAGCACTGGGTCATGATGTCAAAGTGATGGATCTGAACTCTGGTTTACATGGCGTACAAGTGAAAAACGGTAAGTTGATTGGCGGTGCCGATCCCCGCCGGGAAGGAGTAGCAGTGGGGCAGTAAAAGCCCCGCTTACCGGTTTACATAAAATGGTCCGGGTCGATGCGGTCAACTTTCCACAGCCCGTCGTCGCGGATCATTTGTACCGTTCTTAAATCTTCCACTTTGTCATCATTATACTGGCCGCTGAAAAATAAAGTGACGGTGGCATTTTCCGCAAACTCATTACGTCCCACACGGTTAGATCCCTGAGGTGTAATGGTTACTGTATCGTAACGCAGATTAACAATGTGTCTCTGAACGTTGCGGTTTGTATGGTAGCGCTTAAGCATTCTTGCCATGCTGTCAGAACTCAGTTCTACTGCACGGTTTATGTTCTTGTCTTCATAAATACTTTTCATAAATGCCACAGCAGCGTAGTCCGGCGTATTTTCGTCCATCATCCCGTAGCGCCCGAGCCCTTCTTCCTTTTCTTTACAACCGGATATCAAAATCAGACATAAAGCGATGAACAGGGAACTGAGGTGGCGGGAAGGGTAATTCATAATAATTATTCCGGACGGCTAAACTGTTATAAAAATAGCAGATTTTACAGGCAAAAAAAAAGCGGAGTAATTATACCCCGCTTTCTGATTTTATATCTTTAACGCTTACTGAACTTCTTCCTGTTCACCGAATTCACCGGCAAACAACGGACTGCTCAGGTAACGCTCTGTTCCACTGGCAAGCAGAACAACAACGATTTTGTCTTTGTTTTCCGGACGCTCAGCAAAACGCTTAGCTGCGACAACCGCCGCACCTGAGGAAATACCGGCTAGGATACCTTCTTCCTTCATCAGACGGTGAGTCATTTCCATACTCTCGTCGTTAGTTACCTGTTCAACTTCATCTACCAGGTCGAGATCAAGGTTACCCGGAATGAAACCGGCACCAATCCCCTGGATTTTGTGAGGACCCGGTGTCAGTTCTTCACCGTTCTTGGCCTGGGTGATTACAGGTGAATCTGTCGGTTCTACGGCGACAGAAGTAATTGCTTTACCTTTGGTATTCTTAAGGTAACGGCTAACACCGGTAATCGTACCGCCGGTACCGACACCGGCAACAAAGGCATCAACCTTACCGTCAGTGGCTTCCCAAATTTCAGGGCCGGTTGTTTTTTCGTGGATTGCCGGGTTAGCAGGGTTATCAAACTGTTGCAGCAGAACGAATTTTTCAGGATCTGAAGCAACGATTTCCTGAGCGGCTGCAACGGCACCTTTCATGCCTTTAGGGGCTTCAGTCAGTACCAGGTTTGCGCCCAGCGCCTTGAGTAATTTTCTGCGCTCAAGACTCATGCTGCTTGGCATGGTCAGTGTCAGCTTGTAACCACGGGAAGCTGCAACAAATGCCAGTGCAATACCTGTATTACCACTGGTCGGTTCAACAATCTCTTTACCCGGGCCCAGAACACCACGCTTTTCTGCATCCCAGATCATGTTTGCGCCGATACGGCATTTCACACTGAAGCTCGGGTTGCGTGATTCAATTTTTGCATACACATTGCCACCGGTAACGCGGTTGAGTTTTACCAGCGGTGTGCGGCCAATAGATAATGAGTTGTCGTCAAATACTTGCATTATTATTCCTTACCTGGTTAAAAATACCTGCGGACAATGATGTAGTCTGTCAAATGAACAGAACCACACAGGTATTTGTGTACGGTTATATAATTGGTGTCATTTTGTAAAATGAAAAGTGCTTTTTCGATATAACTTATTTTGATTTGCGATGAGGGTTAAAAAGCAGGCAAACGGGTGGTCGTTACAGTCAAATTCACCGTAATTACAAACAGCGTTCAGCCGGGATGACAGGTGCAGTGGTAGAGGATTTACGACAGACGTCACGGATGCGGTGATACTTTGTTATATATTAGCGGTAAATTTGCCGGTGATACCGGCTTAAGAAATATAAAACTGTGAACTGGTTCTGCGAATAGCGTACAGGCTGTTCATGGTCGTTCAGGCGGGGAAAAATGAATCATCATATTTACCATGTGTTGTCGGACTGGTTCCCTCAGCGCGATGCAGGTAACTGGTTGCTGGCAACCATCATCAATACCGAAGGCTCTTCTTACCGCAAAGCCGGTGCAATGATGCTGTTCAGTGAATTTGGCAGTCAGCTGGGTGTTGTTTCCGGCGGATGTCTGGAAAGTGATTTATTGCATCAGTCACGGCGGTGCTGGGAAACAGGCAACAGTCGTATTGTGACTTATGATATGCAGGAAGAGGGTGATGTTGCGTGGCGGCTGGGCATAGGTTGCGGCGGTGAAGTGACGCTTCTTTTGCAACCTGTGAGTGCACAAAACAACTGGCTGGGGCTGACAGATGTGCTGGATGCGCTCAGCCGGCAGCAAACCGTTTATTTTTCACAGCCGGTCACACCGGGCATTCCTTCAGGGTCTGCGGCGGCATCTGATCCCGGCGACAAAGCACTGTTTACAGCCACACTCATACCACCTCCCACGCTGGGCATTTTAGGTGGCGGGGTTGATGCACTGCCGTTATGCGATATGGCTTCAAGGCTCGGCTGGCGTGTTATTGTTAACGACAGCAGAGCGCGTTATGCGCGGCCTGCAGACTTTACCACTGCCACAGTGACAGACGAACAGCCAGCGGGTGACATTAGCGGCACAGACTGGTATCACCAGATGAACGCAGTCATTGTTATGCATCATCAGGTGCGTATGGACGGTGAGGCGCTCGCGGCAATGGTCTCTGTACCGCCGCAGTCTTTACAGTATATTGCCTTGCTGGGTCCCTCACATCGCGCTGAGCGTGTGCTGGAAGAAGCCGGCATTGATGAATCTCTGTTACCGCTGCCACTTCATGCACCTGCCGGTATCGCAATCGGAGGTGAATTACCTGAGTCAATTGCATTATCCATGCTTGCACAGGCACACGCTGTGGTACATGGCAAGTCAGCCCGTTCACTGAAGGGTAAGCCATGTCAGGCAGAATAGCGGTTATTATACTGGCTGCCGGTGAGGCCAGCCGGTATGGCGACAACAAATTACTTACTGCCCATCCGCAAGGTGACACATTGCTGGAGTATGTTGTACAGCAATATGCGCCGTTTACGGATTTGCCCGTATTTGTGGTGACCGGTTGTTACCGTGAGGCGGTTGCCGAATGTCTGGTTAATAGTCCGGTATTGCCAGAGGTGTCTCTCGCCCACAATGACGCCTGGCAGCAGGGAATGGGCGGCAGTATTGCTAGCGGAGTTAAAGCCGTGCTGCATTATTGTGAGGAAACCGGCACATTGTCGCCGGATCATTTTTTTATCGGATTAGGTGATACACCGGCTGTTACTACCGGTTCCCTTCGTGAGCTTGCTGAAAAAGCAGGGATTTTTCCTGCCAGCCGGATTGCCAGCCTGGCTGAAGGAAAACGCATGTCACCGGCTATCTTTCCATACTCCGACGAAGCATTGCTTATGTCTCTGAGTGGTCAGAAGGGGGCGGCAAAACTGCTCAACGTTGCTGCCCCTGAGTGTTTTGCCGTACCTCACCCGCAAGCTGCGCTGGATATCGATACGCCGGATGACTGGCATAAATTAAACCGTAATTAAGCCGCTGTCTGGTAATTCCCGATATTGTCCCAATATCGGGATTATGAAGCATTCAAATAAACGCGATATCCTGCTGCGTTCGGTATGGCTCAGTGTTCTGTGTGTCACTGTGCTCTGGGTCATCCAGTCCGCCGGTGTGTTGTTCCATTTACCCTTAAATTCTCTGGGTATCGTGCCTTTGTCCCTGGCAGGACTATACGGCATTATTACTGCTCCTCTGGTACACAGTTCTTATGAGCATTTATTCCATAATACATTGCCACTGATCATTCTTGGTTCCGCCCTGTATTATGGCTATCCGGCTACGAGAGGCAAAGCGCTGGCATTTACATGGTTGGGTTCAGGTCTTGGCGTATGGTTATTCGGCAGGCCGTCTGTGCATCTGGGAGCAAGCGGTGTTGCACACGGATTATTTTTTTATCTGTTCGTTATTGCCATTCTGCGCAGAGATAACCGCTCAACGGGTCTGATGATGATCGCATTCTTTCTGTATGGCGGCATGATGATGTCTATCTTTCCCCGCGATCCACAAATTTCTTACGAGGCGCATTTCTTCGGTGCAGCAGGGGGGGTTATTGCTGCACTGCTGTTTGGTAAACAGGATCCCAAACCGCTGAGGAAGCGCTATTACTGGGAATCGCAGGATGAAGAAGACCCGGTGATTGGTGATCAGTGGCAATCCACCGGGCCGGAAGAGCCGTCTAAGCCGCCTGAACGCGCTGGCGGCGCTGAATAATCATAACGCGGCTGCCTAACATCACGGCGGCGCTGCTTAATCCTACAATAAAACCTATCCAGAAGCCGGCAGCGGACATGGGCTCACTGGTTATCCAGTCTGTACGACCCAGAATAAGTCCGGTGGGAAGACCGATTAGCCAGTAGGCAATGAAAGTGATGATAAACATAGCCGTGGTGTCTTTGTATCCCCGTAACGCATTGGCCGATAACACCTGGATTGCATCAGAGAACTGGAAAAGCGCGGCGTAAATCAGCAGTGAGTTAGCCAGTGCAAATACCGTTTCATCCTGCGTATACAGGCTGATGATGGCACCCTTGGCCAGTAACGTGAAGCTGGCGGTTAACGTGGCAATGCACATACCTATGGTAATACCGCTTTTTACCACCATGCGGGCCTGCAAAGGATTGTTCTGGCCAATCCGGTAACCTACCCGGATTGACAGCGCCATGCCTAAGCTCAGGGGAAACATGAACATGATTGCACTGAAATTGAGTGCAACCTGGTGAGCCGCTACGGTGCCGGGTCCGAAAGGGGCCAGCATCAGGGCAACGACGGCAAACAGGGTAACCTCAAACAGAAGCGTCATGGCCACCGGAAATCCGAGTTTGAATGTGCGCAGGATCATGCGCAAATCCGGGCGATAGATGTGGCCGAACAGGTTGTACTTCTTCAGTCTGTCAGACAACAAAACGTAAGCCATGGTAGCGAAAAACATCGTGTATATAACAATGGCCGTAGCGATACCACACCCCGCGCCACCGAATGCAGGAACCGGCCCTGCGCCATAAATGAATATGTAGTTACCCGCGACGTTACACATTAATCCGATCAACGTAATGGCCATGGTGGGTTTGGTGGTGCCAAGGCCTTCACAGAAGTTACGCAACCACTGGTAACCGGCAAATGCCGGCATGGAAAGCAACACAAACTGCACATAGTCCACGGTAATATCGTAGAGTGCCGGCTCCATGGGAAACAGTGCGACCAGGTGGCCGGTAAACGGCCAGATAAGCAGAATGAGTAAACTGATTGTCAGTAGCAGGTATCCGGCCTGCCAGGCCGCAGAGGCTACGTCAGATGTATTTCCCTTTCCGTGTAATCTGGACAGGATAGGGGGCATAGCAAGACCCAGGCCCTGAATAAAACACTGCAACGGTACAATGATACTGAAACCCAGTGCCACAGCGGCCATATCTGTAGCGCTGTAGTGACCGGCCATAATGGTATCAATAACACCCATCATCATCTGCGTTATCTGGGCAATCAACAGAGGCCAGGCAAGGGTGATCAAACGTTTACTTTCCACGGCAAAGCGCGGAGAAATGAATGCCGCCATGGGTGAATTATGCTCCGTTAAGTGAAAATGGCTGCACTTTTACCGTGTCACCGGCACTGAGGATTTTGCAGTCAGACGGAACGACAATGTAACAATTGGCCTGTGTCACGGTGGTCATCACACCGGAACTTTGTTTACCTGACGGAGTGACGTTATAGCTGCCATCCTCCTGCACAACCATAACCGCCCGCATAAATTCTTGTCTGCCGGCTTTACGTTTTATACCGGCGGTCAGTGTGGCATTAATCGTGAGAGGCTTACCTGCCCCGTCAGTTTCAATACCGCTCAACCGTTTGAGCATGGGTAACACCAGTTGCTGTGTGGTGACCCAGGCTGACACCGGGTTGCCCGGTACGCCACAGAAGCGTGCATTTCCCAGAGAACCGAATGCGAAGGGTTTGCCCGGTTTAATCGCGATTTTCCAGAACGCAATCTCACCAAGCCTGGCAACCAGTTCTTTAACAAAATCGGCATCACCTACAGATACACCGCCGCTGGATATAATGACATCCTGAGATTCAGACGCCTCTTTAAATACCGTTTCCAGAGCGGCTTTGTCATCAGGAATAATGCCATAGTCAGTGATTGTGACCGGCTCATGTGCGAGTAAGGCCCGTGTGCCGGTACGGTTTGATTCGTAAATCTGACCTGACTGCAAAGGTACTCCCGCCTCAACCAGTTCATCGCCGGTAGCCATGATTCCCACTTTCAGTTTGCGGAAAACACTCACTGAACTGATCCCCATTGAGGCAAGCAGTACCAGGTGACCGGGTTCAAGGCGGGTGCCCTGTTTAATGACCTGTGCGCCTTTAGCGATATCTCCGCCGGCGCGGCGAATATTTTCACCGGCAATAGCGGGTTTGGTCACTGTGATAATGTCATCTTCCCTGCGTGTATTTTCCTGCATAACCACGCATTCTGCTCCGGGCGGGATAAGCGCACCGGTCATGATCCGTACTGCTGTACCCCGCTGTATTTTTTCTTCCGGCAACGCCATGCCCGCAAACTGCGTACCGGATACCGTGACGGGTTCGCCGGCGGTATCGGCTGCATAAAGAGCGTAACCGTCCATCGCAGAATTATCAGCCGGTGGTACATCTGTCTTTGAAACAATGTCTTCGCCGGTAATCCGGTACAGCGCATCAGATACTGCAACGTTTTCAGTTTCTGTAACAGGAGTAACAGCGGCAAGAGCACGGCTCAGGGCCTCGTCCAGTGGAAGCCAGCCGGAGGGAGTGGAAGCAGAATTGGTCATATTTATTAGCGCAGGCGAATTAAGAAGGGGATTATTACTGATTGGTATAAGAAAACCAACACCTGCGACCAGAATTCCGCAGGTGTTGATAAGCGTGTCAGTCTTCAAACTCCATATTGCTGATCCACACAGTCTGGTACGGCTTTAACTGCATGAATCCTCCAACGTCTTCAATTTCATCACGTGTAATGAGGTCCATCCATTTATCTGTGCCAATCAGATTAATACTGGAAAGCAGGATAGACTGTTCTTCATTCGTGACATTGCTGACGCAGAACACGCTCTGGCGTCTGTCGAGACTTTGCCGCCAGTAGCCAAACAAGGTGTCTCCCAGTTGCAGGGTAAACTGTGTGGCATTGGGGTGAAAAGCCGGTTGTGCTTTTCTGATACGGATAAGCTGGGACAAACGGGTTAACACTTTATGGTGTTGTGAAAACGGCGAGTCCAGCAGGGCTGCCAGTTCTTCAAAGTTCCATCTGTGCCGGTTGATAGAACGGTTCTGACCGGTGTTAGCCACTTTTTCATAGTCATTACTGGTACCCAGTAAGCTATGGATGTACAGACCCGGTATACCTTCCATACCCAGCATAATGGCATGAGCACAAATAAAGCGGTCTACCTGATACTTATCCGGGCCTGCTGTGGTTCCCTGCAGTGCGTCAAACAAAGTAATGTTGATTTCATACGGCTTCTGCTGACCGTGATCAGACGCCCGCCAGGAGACCTTACCGCCGAAATTCTGCATGGTATGCACCAGTGTAGAAATTTCTTCATCGTCAAGTAAGCCTTCAGCCGGGCGCAGACCGATCCCGTCATGGGATGCAATGAAGTTAAAATATGTCGTGCCGTTCTGCGCCGGCGGCATACTCATCATCCAGTTCTTCAGATAGCCACAGTTGCCGGTAACAAGGGTATTTACCAGCAATGGGGGGAGTGAGAAGTTATAGATCGCATGGGCTTCATTGGCATTACCGAAATACGTCAGGTTCTCCCGGTTAGGGATGTTGGTTTCGGTAATAATAATGACAGTAGGATCAGTGTGTTCAATCAGTGTACGGAGCAAACGGATAACTTCGTGGGTCTGAGCCAGATTGATACAACTGGTACCGATGATTTTCCATAAAAACGCCACTGCATCCAGACGGAACAACTTAGCGCCTTTGTCCAGATACAGGCGGATAATTTCCACAAAAGCCAGCAGTACCTTCGGATTGCGGAAATCAAAATCCACCTGGTCGTGACTGAACGTGCACCAGACATGTTTCGTGCCGGTGGCGGTTTCAGTTTCCCGCAGCAGGGGAGACACCCGCGGACGGGTAACCATAGATAAATCATCAGACGGATCGGCAGTAAAAAAGAAATCACTGCCAGTGCCTTCGCCTTTCTGAAAATTGTCAAACCAGGCACTACGGGCAGAACAATGGTTGATAACAAGATCAAACATCAGTCCGTAGTGCTTTGACAGCCGTTCAATATCAGGCCAGTCTCCCAGTGATTCATTCACACTGGAATAGTCGATGACGGAAAAGCCATCGTCTGAGCTGTAAGGAAAGAAGGGCAGCATGTGTACTTTGTTGATCGTGTTCTTACAGTAGGTGTGCAGAAAACGGTCAAGGGTAAACAATGGCTGCTCATCATCACTGATCACACTGTCACCGTAAGTGATCATGATAATATCTTCTTCATCCCAGTAATTGCAGTGCGGCGTTGGTTGAACAACGTCTTTATCTTCTTCAAGACGCATCGTATGCATCAGCTGAGTGGCAAGATCTCCCACAGGGATATCCAGAACCACATCAGCATAAATCGACTGCAAGTGATGACTGACTTTTTCGTGTAATTGTTCCCAACTCGTCATGCGTTACCCTAATAATTCTGCTGTGTCTGCTTCAACGGCCTCCAGCAGGCGGTCAAGAATGTCCGGTACTGCACTGGTGACCCTGTTCCAGCTTGGAATAAACGGTGTTTCCATCGGATTGTCGAGGAAGCTGTTACCCGCTTTCATAATATTGCTGGCAAACAGTTCAACGGCTTTTTCTTCATTGTGAATGTCTAATGTCAGGCCATTCATTACTGCATCGTTGTGATAGGTTTCAACGAAATCCAGCGCAATACGGTAATAGGTTGCTTTAATGGAACGGAACATTTCGTTGCTGAAAGTAAATCCCTGAGTCGCCAGCTTTCTGAACAGTGCTTTGGTGATGTCGATAGACATCTTCGACAAACCGCCCTGGTCATTATTGAATGACAAGTCCTGGTGTTTATGATCGTAATTATCTGCAATATCGGCCTGACACAGGCGGTTGTGATTGTAGTTGCGGTGCATTTCAGACAGCACGCCTACCTCAAGGCCCCAGTCACTGGGAATACGGATATCGTTCAGCACATCACGACGGAAAGAGAACTCGCCGGCCAGCGGATAACGGAAGCTGTCCATGAATTCCAGATATTCGTTATCACCCAGCGTGCGTTTCAATGCGCGCAGCAACGGGGTAACCAGCAAACGGGAAACCCGGCCATTGATTTTTCCGTTGGCTACGCGGGCGTAATAACCTTTACAGAACTCGTAGTTGAACTGAGGATTCGCGACCGGATAGATAAGGCGGGCCAGCAGGTCGCGGTTGTAGGTGACGATATCGCAATCGTGGAGGGCGACGGATTCTGCACGGTTTGATGCCAGAATATACCCCATGCAGTACCAGACGTTGCGGCCTTTACCCAGTTCCTTAGGCGCGAGGTTCAGAGCCGATAGTTCTTCGTCAATGGCTTTAAGACGGGGGCCGTCGTTCCACAAAACGCGATGGTGTTGCGGCAGCTTTTCGAAAAATTTTAATGCAGATTTGTATTGCTCTTTATCTGCACGGTCAAGGCCAATGACGATTTCAGACAGATAGGGGACGTGGGTGAGTTCGTCGACGATGTGCGGCAGGGCTTCGCCTTCCAATTCTGAATACAAAGACGGCAGGATCAGCGCCATCGGACGTTTCTGAGAAAATCGTAACAGTTCAGCTTCAAGCTCTTCTGTGGGGCGTCTTGATAAGTTGTGTAACGTCGTCACTACGCCATTTTGATAAAAATCAGCCATGTGTTCTCCATGTCCTGTTAAAAAAGTAATCGGGTCAGTACTTCAGTCCAGCCTTGCGGGCCGTGCAGGGTACTGGTGTATACATTTTCTTCTTTTTTTAGTGTAGGGGGTTGATGGCTCGGGGAGGCGATCCGAACGGCAATATCCGCCGCCTCAAGCATTGCAATATCGTTTTTACCGTCACCCAGCGCAATACTGGTTACCGGTTCGTCATGTTGACGGATAAACTCTTCGACAAACCATTGGAGGGCTGCGCCCTTATTACAGTCGCCGGAAATATGAATAAAACGGCCGCCTTCCAGGGGGTAGGCGCCTCTGTCTGTCACAGACCGGATAAACGCCTCTTTTCTTTCCTCCGTGCCTTGCCACAAGACCGGCTCACCGAATTGTCGCTGTGCAGCCAGTGCAGCTTCTGCGGGTGATAACCCGGTGGCTTCACAGATGTCCTCATTGGACATCTCGCTGAAATGGGTGAATTCACCGGCAAAATCCGGTTTGACCTTTTCGAGTAATTTCAGCCAGTACATTTTCGATGAGGTGAAAGATTTGCACCAGAAACCATCCTGCCACACGGTACCGGCTGGCTTTTTCGCGAAAAAACCATGAGGAATGTATGCTGCAGCGCCGTTTTCTACGATAAACGGGCCGGTCAGGCCAATGGTTTCCCGCAATTCAAGCAATTCAACAAAGGTTTTGCTGGTGGTAGGAATGACGGGAATATTTCGCTCTGCCAGTGAGGTCAGCGTAGGCTTTGCTGCGTCAAAACTGTATGTATGGTGGTCAAGTAACGTACCGTCCATGTCAGTGAAAATGAGTGTATTCGCTGTGTCCATGACTACTTCCTGATGACGTTTTTAATGACTCTGTTTTCATCTAACTCAAATACCTGATTACACTTTGCAGGCAGGGAATTAAACGCATGTTCTGTGAGTCTCTGATAATGTTGTATGAAACGAAGAATTTGTTCATCGCTCATAATACCGCTTCCGGTTTTTCCGGTTTTTGCGGCCAGTTTGTGTTCCTGTTCACACCGCCATTTGTAAACATGCTCAAAAGACGGACCTTTTAACATTACCCAATACTGCATTTCGTCGTATAAAGATTCATATTCTGCAGCAATTTTATCATTCACATACCGCCGCCATGTGCCATCCGGGTCTTCAGTACGCTCAAGATCATTAACCGGCTCTTTAAGTGCGTCCTCAGATTGCGCTGACACGCCCCAACACCAGCCTTCAATTAACACAATATCAGGTGGAGAGGTGATTACCGGCCACGCAGATCCTTCAAAAGGATCATCGGTGGCTTTGTTAAAGCGGGGCAGAGCAACGCTGCCTGCAGATTTTAACGCTGTAAAAGTGCTATCAGCCAGAACCGTATTGTGCGTACCGGGTACGCCTCTGGTGCAAAGCAGGGGATGTACGTTGGCAGCAAGTTCTTGTCGTCTTGCACGGGAGAGATAGAAATCGTCAAGGGAGATCGTGACTGCTGACAGCCCGTGCTGGTGGGTGAAGTAGTGGATAAGAAAGTCGCACAATGTGGATTTCCCTGATCCCTGGCAGCCATTAACACCGACGAAAAATGGCCCTTCTGCACCATTTCTGTGCGAAAGGATTTCGTCTGCTAACGGTATGAACCATTCTTGTGCAATGGCCTGGTAAGTGTCCGGTAACTGGTGCTCGTTCAGAAAGCCCGTAATATCCATGTTACTACCTGTGTGACGTGCTGTTTCAGCACAGTTTATAAAGTAGTAACTACAACAATTATGCCAATCCGGGTCAGGAATGCTCGCAGACCGGTGCCAAGAATTGGCAACAGTCTGCAAACGAACAGGACATAAAGTTACTTTTTCGTGGCTATCAGTACTGCACGTTGTGGTGCAGGATAACCTTCAATGGTTTTGCTGATGTCATCAGGATCCAGAAAATCTTTCAAAGACTGAGACGTCATCCATTCTGTGGTGCGCTGCTCATCCAGAGACGTGGTATTGATATCAGCGACCTTAATATTTTCAAAACCCAGCCTGCTCAGCCACACAGTGAGTGCCTTTACACTTGGCAGAAACCAGACGTTACGCATCTGTGCATAACGTTCGCCTGCCATCAGTACGGTTTGCTCATCGCCTTCCACTACCAGTGTTTCAAGCACCAGCTCACCACCTTTACGTAACTGATCTTTCAGTTGGGTGAGAAACTGTACCGGATCTTTTCTATGGTATAGCACACCCATTGAGAACACGGTATCAAATGCTTTTAATGCCGGCATCTGCTCAATACCCAGCGGTAAGAAATGGATATTAGCGGCAGGAATAAAATGCCTGATAGCCTGAAACTGAATTAAAAACAGCTGAGTTGGATCGATGCCATATACGCCGGCAGCATCTTCTCCCAGCATACGCCACATGTGATAGCCACTGCCACAACCCACATCCAGAACATGACGGTTGGCAAGCGGGCTGATATGAGGCATTACCCGATCCCATTTCCAGTCTGACCGCCATTCTGTATCAATATGAATGCCGTGAATGCTATAGGGGCCTTTTCGCCAGGGCATAAACTGTTTCAGCAAACCTTCTATCTGTTTCTGCTGATATTCGCTGATGTCAGCGGCGCTACCCGCAGTAACACTGTGTTTCAGTTCTTTTGAACTGACAGTGGTCTCAGGAAGTTTTTCCAGCAATTTACACCATTTACTGAATTCTCCGTGAAGGTGTTCCCGTTGCCATTCGCTGATTTGTGCCGGCAGCGTTTCAAGCCAGTGTGCCAGAGGCGTGTCCAGCAACTGACGGTAACATTCAGTGAACCAGGGATCAGAAATACGTCGCATCAGGCATTGTCTCCACCAGCCTTAATGGCCACCATTGAGGTAAAGTTATAGCATTTGAACCACATCACCACATCTTCAAACCCTACCTTTTTCAAGCGGCTTTCATGAGTCTGATAGGTGTCGGTGAGCATCACATTTTCAAGCGCTGCCCGTTTCTGGCTGACTTCCAGCTCACTGTAACCATTATTGCGCTTAAACTGATGATGCAGGTCGATAAGAAGATGATTTCCCTGTTCACTGGGATGCTGAATTTTCTCTGATAAAACAAGGATCCCACCCGGATTCAGACCGTTGAAAATTTTGCTCAGCAGCGTTTCTCTTTGCTCCGGGGGAATAAACTGCAAGGTGAAGTTCATGATCACCATGGATGCATTTTCTATTTTGGTGTCCAGAGCAGATTCACAATGGAGTGTGACAGGGTTGGGTAAATGAAAACTGGAAATTACCCGTTCACAGCGCTCAATCATTGCCGGGGAATTATCAATACCGGTGATCTTACAGGATAAATGATCTGTGTTGCGTGCAACAGAAAGACTGGCAGCACCCAGAGAACAGCCGAGATCATACACATTGCTGCCTTCAGTGACTCTGGCTTTGGCCAGTTCTCCGATGGTATGCAGAATCGTCTGATAACCCGGGACTGAACGTTGAATCATATCGGGAAATACGTCAGCTACGTGTTCATCAAATCGGAAATCACTGACGGTTGTCATATGGCTGGCAAAAATATTATCCGGCTTTTGCACTGAAAGACCTTACTGATTAGCTAAAAAACGGGGCAGATTTTAAAGGATTGCCACGTTTTTTTCATTTAAAAGGAAAAATTTCTTGATTATAAAGCGCCTTAAGTTAATTTGACTTTATATCGTTAGCCTAAAGTATTACCCTATAGTAACAGGAAAAATTACATTGTTCGGGCACCGCATTATATGACTCGTATATTAGTTGCAGATGATCATCCACTGTTCAGGGAAGCATTAAGTGCTGCACTGGAACCGTATTTCAAGGACGCTGAAATTCTTGAAGCGGACAGTCTTGAATCCATGATGACCGTGTTAACTGAAAATCACCACATTGATTTACTGTTATTAGATTTAAATATGCCGGGAGGCGAATACTTCAACGGTCTTATTTCCGTTAAAGATGTTTATCCGGAATTACCCGTCGCGGTTATTTCTGCCAATGAAAGTATTGATGTTGTTGCTCAGGTCATGGGTCTGGGTGCACAGGGCTTTATTCCCAAATCATCGCCCACAAAACAAATTGCTGAAGCAATCGTGACCATCAAAGGCGGTGAAAACTGGGTTCCGGAAGAGATGAAAGCGGACCTGGAGAACGTTGATGAAGAACTCACTCAACTGTTGAAACGTTTCCGTGAACTGACGCCGAAACAAATTCAGGTGCTGAGCTTCCTGCGGGCAGGTTTAATGAACAAGCAAATTGCCCACGAAATGAATGTGACCGAAGCGACTATCAAGGCACATATCAGCGCAATTTTGCGTAAGCTTGAAATTAATACCCGGACTCAGGCTGTACTGCTGATGGACAAATTGCAGTTCAGTTAATTCTTCCAAAAAATAAAAAAGGCCGCATCATTATGATGCGGCCTTTTAGTTTCAATCAGCATTTAAGCCATTGTATTCACTTTTGCAATGAGTTCTTCGTTGTCGAAATCATCTACATTGATAGTACGCAGACGGCCGGCTTCGGCTCTGGTAAGTAACTCAGCTTCTTCTTCGTCAATAATACCGTCTGACAATGCTGCATCAGCCAGTTTATCCAGACCGGTAAAGGGAAAACGGGCTTTTCTGGCCTTACAAATTTTATCGAATACCGGCTCAGCAGCCAGCACATCATCCAGTGTTTGCTCCAGATCGCCGAACAGACTGCCTTCCTCCCGGGTAAGGTACTGACCGTCACCAAGTCGTGTACGTACTGTGCCGGGGGTTTGCAGGATGGTTGCGATCTGGTGTTCCAGTTTGTCATCGGGACGTTTACAACGGCGGCCGAAGGGTAAAATCAATACTCTTAATGCCACTGCCATTGCTTTGTTCGGGAAGTTACTGATAAAGGTATCCAGTGCTTCTTCGATGTCGAACAATGTGTTTTGCAGTGCCCAGTGCATCAGCGGAGCATCTTCCTGTAACCGGCCTTCTTCATCAAAACGTTTCAACGTTGCGCTTGCCAGATACAAGCCACTGAGAATGTCCCCCAGTCGTGCAGATAAACGCTCTTTACGTTTCAGTTCACCACCAAGGAGACCCATTGACACGTCAGTCAGAAATGCCAGGTTAGCACTGTAACCCTGGAGCAACTGGTAATACCGGCCGGTGTCGTCATTAAATGGCGTGCGGTGAAATAAACCACCGGTGAGTGAGAACCACAGGCTTCTTACTTTATTTGCTGCGGCGAAACCCAGGTGACCAAATACCGCTTTATCAAATTCCCGGAGTTGTTCAGATTTATCCGTCATTGCCGCAGCCTGGATCTCAGACAGTACATACGGGTGACAACGCATAGCGCCCTGACCGAAAATCATCATATTGCGGGTAAGGATATTGGCACCTTCCACGGTAATAGAAATGGGCGCGCCCTGGTAACCGCGGCCAAGATAATTATTTGGCCCGAGCATAATGCCCTTACCACCGTGAATATCCATGGCATCGTTTATGACCTGGCGCATTTTCTCCGTCAGGTGATATTTGCTGATGGCGGATATCACGGACGGCTTTTCGCCTAAATCCACACCTACAGTGGAGAACCGGGTGACAGCATCCATCAGGTAAGCATTACCGCCGATACGGGCAAGCATTTCTTCCACGCCTTCCATATGACCAACAGGAATACGGAACTGACGGCGTATACGTGCATAGGCGCCTGTTGCCAGTGCCACTGATTTTGCACCGCCTGCACCGGTAGAGGGCAGGGTAATGCAACGACCCACTGATAAACACTCCATCAGCATGCGCCAGCCTTTGCCCGCCATTTTCGGTCCACCGATAATGAAGTCCAGAGGCACAAATACGTCTTCACCTTTAAGCGGCCCGTTCTGAAAGGGGGTATTCAGCGGGAAATGACGACGGCCAATTTCCAGTCCTTTCGTGTCTCTTGGGATCAGAGCACAGGT
>NZ_CFHOXV010000040.1:0-40762 GCF_984505615.1 Alteromonas sp.
GGTGTGTATGATAGGCTTTGTTCTCTGTACAGAGAGGTAAACGATCATGGCGACGTCACGCATAGATATGAGAATCGACGAGGTTCTTAAAAGCTCGGCAGAGAAAGCTGCGGCTCTGAAAGGTATGAAAAGTTTGACAGAGTACGTAGTACGTTTAATCGAGGAAGATGCAAAAAAAGTTATTCGCGAACATGAAAGTATGGTTATTGCGGATGATGTTTTTGATCGATTTATTGCTGCATGTGATAAAGCTGAACAACCCAACAAGAAGCTTCAGGACGCCGTTGCGTTCACCCGACGTGAGCGTGTTTAATGGTTCCGGCATTGCCTTTTGTCGAGCTTGATAAGGTTGCCCATAATCGAAAAGGCTTTGATTGTGGACAGCCGGATCTTAATACATTTCTTCAGTTGTTTGCGCAACGACACCGTGATGCCGGAATTAGTAAAACCATGGTTTTACAGGATCACTCAGATTATTCGCAAATCTGCGCTTATTACACGCTTTCGCATACCGAAATTAAAAGGCAAAGTTTACCCCAATCCCTTGCCAAAAAACTTCCTTACTATCCCATTCCCGTAATGTTGATTGCTCAACTTGCGGTGGACGCCCGATTACATAGTCAGGGGCTGGGTAAAATCACCCTCGTAAGTGCGCTTGAGCATGCTTACAATATCAATATTCATCTTCCATCTTACGCTGTAGTCGTTGATGCAATAGACAAGCAGGTTCAAAGCTTTTACGAACAATACGGCTTTAAATTGTTAAATCATGATGCGTATCGCACGCGTCTTTTCCTGCCGATGAAAACTGTGTCTCAGTTATTCGAAAGTAAATAGGCGCTGCCGGGAAAAATATTGCCACGCCCTCCAATCAGGAGAGCGCTGCTATATGCTTATAAAACGCGTCTTTTTCCACAATCGCGCCGGGATAGCTGATGACTGTGGCGGCGACTTTTGCGCCGAAGCTGGCAGAGTCGGTAACATCGTTACCCGATAAGCGTGCTGACAGGTAGCCGCCATTAAACGCATCACCGGCTGCGGTGGTATCGACAACGGTCTCTACACGCTCAACCGGTACGATGCAATGGCAGTCCTGTTCGTAGATGTGCACGCCGACAGCGCCGTTTTTCACAATGATTTCTTTAACGCCCAGGTCAGCAACATGCTGGTGGATAGCATCCACGTCAGTGTGGCCATATAACGCCAGATGATCATCACCGCCCGGAAAGGCGATATCTGAATGAGAATAGGCTTTGTCTGTCCATAACTGAGCGTGCTCAGGACCCGGCCAGAGGCGTGGGCGATAATTGGGGTCAAAGACCACTTTGCCGCCTTTCGCACGAAAACCATCAATTAAATCGAACAGCTTCAGGCGCTGTACTTCATCCAGAATGGCCAGTGAAATGCCGCTGAAATAAAACACATCCGCGTTGCTTAAATCGCCGCGCATGAGGTTCAGTGTTTGTGTTGCCGCTGAGTTTGCCCGCCAGTAGGCGAAAGTACGTTCGCCGTGCTTATCCGTGCGCACCATGTAAAGGCCGAGATTCCGGTCTTCGCTGCGGTATACCTGGTCGGTATTAATTTCCTCGTCACCCATTTTAAACAGCAACTCGTCACTTAAGAAGTCCGCGCCGATAGCGGTTAAGTAGCTTACTGAAATATCACGGGCGCAGCGCTTCAGGTACACAGCGGTGTTGTAGGTGTCGCCGGCGTAACCCTTAGACAGTGTGTCGGCACCACGGTTAACCAGCTCAACCATGCACTCGCCGAAAATGACAATGCGGCTCATGGTCTTAACCCTTCAAATGCCTCCAGCGCCTGCTTGCAGGTGTCTGTGATGCCTTGCCAGTTTTCTGCTTTTACCATATCAGACGGGATCATCCACGACCCGCCTACGGCAAACACATTTTTCAGGCTCAGATAGTCGTTCAGGTTACTGCCGGAAATACCGCCGGTGGGGCAGAACGAGATATTCTGAAAGATACCGCCCAGTGCTTTAAGCATTGGCGCGCCGCCGCTTAAGTGTGCCGGGAAGAATTTAAGTTCGGTAAGGCCGTATTCACTGGCCATCAGAATGTCTGCAGGATTGCTGGTGCCGGGAATAAACGGCACCCCTGACGACATTAATCCGTCCAGTAAACGGGGGCTGACGGTGGGCGTCACCAGAAACTGGCTGCCGGCTTCTACCGCTTCCTTTGCGTGCTCAGGGCTGAGCACAGTACCCATGCCTACAACCATATCCGGAAATGCTTCACGGATAGCGGTTACAGAAGCCGCCGCAGCGTCTGTACGGCGCACCACTTCCAGGTTTTTTAGTCCGCTGGCTTCTACTGCCTTTGCAATATTCAGGGCTTGTTCAACCGAATCTGCCTGCAAAATTGGCAAGATCGGGGCGCCTTTCACAATGTGTTTAATGCCTTTCATTATAACTCTCCCAGGCATGCAGCCATTGTTTCAGGTGTAATGTTGCTGAGTTTTTCAACCTGACCGTGCACAGTGTCACGAAATGCCTGGTTGTCAGACAATTCAGCAAACACGTCACGTTCATTCAGTACTGCATCTGTCAGTGCTTTCGTATCGCCGCTGTGTTTTTCAGCCAGCGACAATAAACGCTCAGCCATCGGGTCGGTAATGGTTTCACCCGCCGCCTGACGCTTAGCGATAAACAGAATCCACGCAGCAACAGGCACGCTCAGCAGGTTAAAGCTGGCTTTGGCTTTAATGCGGTCTCGTACGGTATTCAGAATGCGGAAAGGCAGCTTTTGTGAGCCGTCCCAGGCAATCTGCGCCAGTAAATGACGGATATGTTTGTTGTGATAGCGGTTCAGAATGTCATCGGCGTAGGCTGATAAATCCATTTTGTCACCGGCATCAATAGTCGGCAGTATTTCTTCTTTCAGCAGGCGGCGGATGAAGGCTTCCATATCAGGCTTGCTGATGGCTTCAAATACCGTGTCGATACCACATAATGTGCCGGTGTAGGCCAGCGTGGAGTGGGTGCCGTTAAGCACACGCAGTTTGGCTTTTTCAAACAGATGCACATCGTCGGTGAAGGTCACGCCTACTTTGTCCCAGGCAGGGCGGGGACCGCTGAATTTGTCTTCTACGACCCACTGGGTGAAGGCCTCGCGCTGAATCGGCCACTCGTCGGTAACACCCAGAGCAGCAGCCGTCTGGCTTACCAACGCATCGTCGGTAGCCGGCGTAATGCTGTCTACCATGGTGTTAGGGAAACAAATATTCTTGCTGATCCACGCTGCCAGTTCGCTGTCGAGTAACTGTGCGAATGCCACGACGGCCGCGCCCAGTTTGCTGCCGTTATCAGACAGGTTGTCGCAACTGACGATGGTGATTTCGCTGGCGCCGTTTTCTTTGCGTACTTTAAGTGCAGCAACCAGTAATCCGATTGCCGATACCGGCTCTCCCGGAAAATCTTTATCGTGCAGGATATCCGGATGGGCGGCATCGAGCTTGCCCTGGTTGTCCAGGCAATAGCCTTTCTCAGTGATGGTCAGCGTAACGATATGTGTTGCAGGTGCAGTCAGCGAGGCCATGATGGCATCGCGGTCTTCACCTAACACATACACGTTATTCATTGCGCCGATGATCTGGGTGTACGGCTGATTATCCAGTACAACCAGTGTATACAGATTATCCTGGCCGGACAGTTTTTCTTTCAGGCTTTTACTGCGCATAGACACGCCGTCAATACGCCAGTTGCCGCCGTGGGCCATGGCCAGATCGGTATACACTGCCTGGTGGGCGCGGTGAAATGCGCCCGGGCCAATATGCACAATGCCGCTGGTGGTGGCATTCACATCGTATTGAGGCTGTTTTACCTCTGACGGCAAGTCCGCCAGCGTAGAGAAATTCAGACGTGCCATGCGGTTACCCCAGTTTGTAAGCGTTTTTCGCCAGATTATAAGACAGCTGCTGTGCCAGTTCGGCGGCTTCCCAGTCGGCAACGCGGTGTTCAACCACCAGTTGCGCCAGGAAACGGCAGTCGATACGACGGGCCACATCGTGACGGGCCGGAATAGACAGGAACGCGCGGGTATCGTCATTAAAGCCAACGGTGTTATAGAAACCGGCAGTTTCGGTAACGTTGTGACGGAAACGCAGCATGCCTTCCGGGCTGTCGTGGAACCACCACGCCGGACCCAGCTTCAGGCACGGATAGTGACCGGCCAGCGGTGCGAGTTCACGGGCATACACGGTTTCATCCAGGGTAAACAGGATGATATTCAGATTCGCTTCGTTACCGTACTTGTTCAGCAATGGCTTCAGTGCGTTAACGTAGTCAGTCTGCATAGGAATATCGTGGCCTTTATCGCGGCCGAATTTCTTAAACAGGCTTTCGTTATGGTTACGGAATGAACCCGGGTGGATTTGCATCACCATGCCGTCTTCCACACTCATGCCGGCCAGTTCGGTAAGCATCTGTGCACGGAACAGTTCCTGCTCTGCGGCTGAGGAATCCCCTGACAGCACTTTCGCAAACAGGCTTTCGCATTCAGCGACAGATAAATCTGCGGTGGCGGCAGTCGGGTGGCCGTGGTCTGTCGCGGTAGCGCCGTGTTCACGGAATACCTGACGGCGCTGACGCAATGCGGCCAGATAACCCTGCCAGCTGGTAGTGTCTTCGCCGGTGATATCACCCAGTTTAGCGATGTTATCAACGAAGTCTTCGCGGGAAGCATCTACCACGTCGTCAGGACGGAAGGTGGTGATAACGCGCTTGTCCCAGCCGGTGCCTTTAATCGCGCCGTGATGAGTCAGCGGATCCAGTGCACCTTCAGTGGTGGCAATTAACTCAATGTTAAAGCGGTCCATCAGTGCACGGGGTTTGTATTCAGGCTTCGCCAGCTCTTTGGTGATGAACTCGTAGTAGTCCATGGCGTTGTCTGAGCACAGCATGTCGGTAAGACCGAACACGTTTTTAAATACGGTGTCGAGCCACATGCGCGACGGTGTACCCGGAAACAGATAGTAGTGGTCAGCGAACAGCTGCCAGATTTTACGCGGATCTGCTTCAGACTCACCGCCATCCCAGCGGCGGATGCCTAACTGCTCAAGGGTGATACCCTGAGAATACAACATACGAAACACGTAGTGATCAGGCAGAATAAACAGTTCGGTAGCGTTACCGAAGTTTTCGTCGTAGGCAAACCAGCGCGGATCAGTATGTCCATGAGGGCTGATAATAGGCAGGTCCCTGACAGACTGATACAACTCACGGGCAATGCCGCGGGTCTTTTCATCAACCGGAAAAAGCCTGTCTTCATGAAGTAAAATCGGTTTCATAACATTCTCTTTTTTAAAGGGTTACGCCTCGTTTCCAAATAGCAATTTCATGACTGCCATTCTTCTCATTACAGGTAAGTTGTCCTGACGCTGTAGTGAGACAAAGTTGGTACAACTGTGCTGCGCAGTCGTCAATACTGACGCCTTGCAGCACTTGTCCCGCATTGAAGTCAATCCAGTGTGGTTTTTGTTCTGCTATTCTGGAATTTGACGATATTTTTATTGTGGGTACAGGGAACCCGAGCGGTGTACCGCGCCCGGTGGTGAATAAAACGATATGAGCGCCACTGGCGGCCAGAGCCGTTGAGCTGACAGCGTCGTTACCCGGCGCCTGCAACAGTGACAAACCTTTCTGGTGAACAGGTTCACCGTATTTCAGTACGCCGCCGACAGCCGCCTGGCCGCCTTTCTGCACCGCACCGAGGGATTTTTCTTCCAGTGTCGTTAAACCGCCGGCTTTGTTACCCGGGGACGGATTTTCGTAAACTGGCTGATTATGGTCGAGGAAGTATTGTTTGAATTCGTTGACCAGTGAAACAATGTCGTTGAACACGGGCTCAGACACCGCGCGGTCCATCAGCAACTGCTCTGCACCGAACATTTCCGGGGTTTCTGTTTGCAGTACAGTACCGCCGATGCCGGTTAAAATGTCGGTCATGCGGCCAACCAGCGGGTTAGCGGTAATACCGCTGAACGCATCGCTGCCGCCGCATTTTACGCCCAGAACCAGTTCCGAGGCGGGGATCAGTTCCCGTTTATCGGCACCCACCGGTTTCAGCATTTCGTAAACCAGGCGGATCCCTTCTTCAATTTCGTCGCCTACCTGCTGTGAATTGTAATAACGCAGGCGGTCTTCAGGTTTATCTACCAGCTCCAGCATGGCTGAAAGCTGGTTGTTCTCGCAGCCAAGACCAACGATTAAAACAGCACCGGCATTAGGGTGGGAAGCCAGTGCTGCCAGAATTGCGCGGGTATCTGTTAAATCGTCGCCCAGCTGCGAGCAACCAAAGGGGTGAGTAAAAGCGCGGAATCCGTCACATTCGTTGGCAAAACGGCGCTCACACTCTGAAGCAATGCGCTCTGCAGTGCGGTTTACGCAGCCAACGGTATTGATAATCCATATTTCGTTGCGGATCCCAACCTTGCCATTTTCTCTGCGATAGCCCATAAACGTGCCATCTGTGGCATTGCTCCCGGTGGCACTTTTCTTCAGGTCTTTCCACGTGTATGCTTCCTGACCGCTGAGATTGGTTTTCAGGTTGTGGCTGTGAATATGGGCACCGGCGGCAACATCTTCTGTTAAATGACCAATGGGAAAGCCATATTTAACAATGTTTTCACCGGCCTTCATGGCCTTCAGGGCAACCTTATGTCCCGCAGGGATAGCATCAGCCAGGGTAAGCTCAAGATCATTGTTTTGGATACCCGCCTCTAAGTCCATTGTTGCTACAGCAACATTGTCCTGCGGATGAACCTGAATCAATTGGGTTTGGTCTTGCATACTTACACTCCTGCTGGCGAAAGGCACCGTTAATTCTGTTAAGACAATGGGAACAGTTTCTTAACATGAATGCCACCGGTGGCATTGTAGGTCAGAATAAACAGCGGATCAATCTTCATCAGCGAAATTCTTTTACTTTTCTGCTTTGCGGGTGGACTCACGAATGATCAGGTGAGGTTTCACCAGATAACTTTCCATGTCGTCCGTCGGTTTGTTCTCGATCATCGCAATAATTTTCTTCGCAGCCAGTGATGCCATGGCCGTTACCGGGCGCTTCACTGTGGTCAGTGACGGGATCACTCTGGCAGCCAGCAAGTTATCATCGAATCCGGCAATAGACAGTTCTTCCGGCACGCGTATACCCATTTCGTGAGCGACTTTCAGTACGCCGGCGGCCATTTCGTCGTTGTTGGCAAAAATGACTGCAGGGCGGGATGACTGAATAAGCAAACTGCGGGCACATTCGATACCGCTTTCGTAACTGTTTTTACCTTCGATAACGCGGTTGTCGGGTAAATCGATGCCCAGCTCGCGCAGGGTATCGCGGAAACCTTCAAGACGCTCAATGGAAGAGTAGTAAGCCTGCGGACCACTGATGATGGCAATGTCGCGGTGTCCCAGAGACACCAGATAACGGGCGAGATCGCTGATGGCAGCACGGTCGTCAGACACCACAATGTTCGCGTGGTCGTCTAAATCCACTGACGCCATACGCACATAATTGATAGCCTGGTCGCGCAGGGCGGCAGCCAGTTCTTTGGCTTCAGATACCGGCGGCAGGATCACCACGCCGTCGATATTCGAGCGTTTGACGAACTTAATACAGTTGTCGATGAAATCCGGTGAGTTGTAGTGGCAGGGATGAACAACCAGTTCATAGCCTTTTTCTGAGCAGACGTTCAGAACGCCCCGTTGCACCTGGTCGATATACAGGGCATCCGGGTTATCGTAAATCATACCGAGCAGAAATGAGCGGGAGGCAGCGAGGCCACGGGCCTGCTTATCCGGAGAAAAGCCTAACTCATCAATGACTTTCTGGATTTTTTCCCGGGTGGCCGCACCCACATTGGTGGCGCCGTTGATCACGCGGGAAACCGTACGTTTAGACACCCCTGAAAGGCGGGCTACATCATTGATAGTCGGACGTTTATCCATGTTTTTCACTTATTATTATTAGCGTTATCGCTGCTCGTTTTATTTAATCATTGTTGCTCTTTGCACCTCTGACACCAGCTGTTCCCCCTGTAGGGTATCCTGCGGAACGGTCAGGTCGGGTAAGTTTAGCCTTTTACACTGCGGATTCACAATCTTAATACGTACAAGCCCTACCAGTGGCAGGGCTTGTTAAAGCGCATATCAGAATCCCAGTGCTGCGGGCAGTGCTTCTGAGAACCACGCCACATAGGTGACTAACATCAGTACCACAAACATCGCGGCATAAAGTGGCAACAATGGCCGGATTATATTTTCCAGTTTAGTTTTTGCGATGGCACAGGTGATAAACAGTACTGCACCTACCGGCGGTGAACACAAACCAATAGATAAATTAAGCACAATCATAATGCCGAACTGCAACGGAGACATACCCAGCTGCATGGCAACCGGCAGAAAGATTGGCGTAAAAATAAGAACGGCCGGTGTCATATCCAAAAATGCACCCACCACAATCAACAACAGGTTGATGAGCAGTAAGATGACAATAGGATTGTCACTGAGTTCCAGTAATGCGGCACTGAGCGTTTGCGGAATATTCTCAAACGACAGTAACCATGACATCG
Organism: Alteromonas sp.; assembly: GCF_984505615.1. Taxonomy (NCBI): domain Bacteria; kingdom Pseudomonadati; phylum Pseudomonadota; class Gammaproteobacteria; order Alteromonadales; family Alteromonadaceae; genus Alteromonas; species Alteromonas sp. Next base: position 8,584 of record NZ_CFHOXV010000040.1, read on the forward strand.
CCGTAGACGCTGCAATCAGCAACATAACAATAGCGGTGGTCTCTGCAGACTTAAGCAGAATGCCGGGCAGTTCTCTGGTTTTTACCTCGCCGTAAACACCCACAGACAGAATGAGTGAATACACCACAGCAATGGCGCCGGCTTCCGTTGCGGTAAATACGCCGCCGACGATACCACCGATCACCAGCACGATAAGAAACAAGCTGGGAATAGCGGCCAGTAGTTTTTCGGCTACTACTTTCATGGGTAAGCGGTCTGAAAGCGGGTAGCCTTTTATTTTTGCCCAGATGTAGCACACCACCATGAGTGCCAGGCCCACCATGATGCCCGGAATGTAACCAGCCATGAACAATGCAGCAATAGACACACCGCCGCTGGCAATCGCATAAACAATCAGGATATTACTTGGCGGGATAAGCATGCCGGTCGTTGCAGCCGCTGCGGTAACCGCCGCTGAAAAATTAGGGTCATAGCCTTTTTTCTTCATTTCCGGCAGCATGAAGCTACCGATAGCTGAACAGGCCGCAACTGCAGAGCCTGAGATGGCACCAAACAGCATGCAGGACACTACGTTCACCAGTGCCAGTCCACCCGGCAGCGCACCGATAAGTGCCATGGCACATTCAATCAGCCGTTTGGCAATTCCACCGCGCCCCATGATCAGACCTGACATTACGAAAAAGGGTATTGCAAGCAGCGCAAAGCTGTCCAGTCCGCCAGCCATACGCTGAGCCATCGTAGTCACTGCCGGTTCAAACTCGATATTTATCAGCATGGCTACCATGGTTGCGAGACCAATGCTGATAGAAACGGGCACATTAATCAGTAAAAAGAAAAAGAAGCCAACGATGAGGATTATTGCAGTCATTTCCATTACAGCGGCTCCTGTGACTCGTCTATCCAGAGGTTATAAATATTGATGATGCTGTAGAACACCATGATGACGCCGGAAACAGGCAGAACGGTGTAAATCCAGCCCATTTTTACGCCAAGTGCTGCAGAAATCTGATTAAGATCCAGAGTCAGGCTGACCAGTGCGTTACCGCCGACAATGAGTACCAGCACACAAAAGGTAACAACCAGCAGTTCAACGAAGGTCATAATGAGTCTGCGCATAGTTTCAGACTGACGGTTTACGATGAGATTAAAGCCCAGATGGACTTTCTGACGGTATGCGTAAGCAGAACCTAAAATGCCAATCCAGATAAGCAGGAAGCGGGATAGCTCTTCAGTTACCGAAGCGGGATCTTTCAGCAGGTAGCGGGAAATAACCTGCCACACCACCACCAGAAGGATAGCGGCCATGGCAGCAATCAGCGACGCTGCAAGACTCTTATCAATTAACTTTACTAACTGTCGCATGATCACATCGCCTTAATTTTATCTAGCAGGTTGCCCACTTCCGAGCCGGCATAGCTGTCGTGGAAAGGTTTTACTGCATCCACAAAGGGTTGCTTGTCGGGATAAATCACTTCCACGCCATCAGCAATCACTTTTTCCAGAGACTCTTCTGTAGACGCCTGCCACAATTTACGCTGATAAACCACAGAGTCGGCCATGGCCTGATTGAGCCAGCCCTGCTGCTGAGGTGTAAGATTGTTCCAGGTACGCAGCGACATCAGCATGACGTCAGGTACAGAGGTGTGCTCATCCAGCGAATAGTAACGGGCGATTTCGTAGTGGCGGGACAGGTAATAGCTGGGCGGATTGTTTTCCGCACCGTCAACAACACCCTGCTGTAAAGCTGTGTACAGTTCGCCCCAGGAGACCGGTGTGGCTGCTCCGCCCAGCGCACGTACGGTTTTCACCGCTGTAGGGCTGTTCAGTACACGGATCTTTAATCCTTTTAGATCTTCCGGCGTGTGGATAGGGCGGTCAGTAGTATAGAAGCTTCGGCTGCCGGCATCGTAGTAACCCAGACCTTTCAGCTTGAACGCTTCCACACCGGAGAGCAAATCTTTACCCACGTCACTGTTTAGTACGTTCCAGTAGTGCTCATTGTCACGGAACACATAGGGAATACTGAAAATCTGCATTTCCGGCGCGAAGCCTTCCAGCGGACTGGCAGACACTTTGGTCATATCCAGCGAGCCGATTTGCAGCAGTTCAATCATTTCCCGTTCGGTGCCTAACTGGCTGCCGGGATAAATGGCTACCTGCATGGTGCCGCCGGAATATTCATCCAGACGTTCACCTAAAAATACCATGGCTTTGTGCACAGAATGCTGGGGATCCAGAGAATGCCCCAATCTGAGTACCACCACGTCACTGTCCTGCTTACTGCCACAGCCGGCAATCAGGCTTGTGATGAATACAAGCAGCAGTACCGGCACAACTTTAAGGCGCAACATACTTACCTCAATACTTATCTGAGCTGGTCTGGCGGGAACTTGTCCATATCGTCATAGTCGAGGTTTTCCCCGGCCATGCCCCAGATGAACGCATAGTTCGCAGTGCCCACACCGCAGTGAATTGACCAGGGCGGTGACAGCACAGCCTGCTCATTAGAAACAAAGATATGACGGGTTTCCTGTGGCTCACCCATAAAGTGACAGACTGCCTGTCCGTCGGCTAAGTCGAAGTAGAAGTACACTTCGTTACGACGGTCGTGCTGGTGGGCCGGCATGGTATTCCACACACTGCCCGGTGCCAGACGGGTTAACCCCATTTGTAACTGACAGGTATCAACCACGGTGTTGATAAGCAACTGATTGATATCACGTTCGTTACTGGTTTCCTGACTGCCAAGATGCAGCACATTGGCATCGCCTTTACCCACTTTTTTGCATGGGTAAACATGGTGCGCCGGTGCAGAATTCAGGTAGAACTTCGCCGGATTAGCCGCATCGTCTGAAGCAAACACAACGGATTCGTTATCTTTACCGATATACAGGGCTTCTTCTTTTTCCAGTGTGTAGGTGGTGTCGCCTACAGTGACTGTGCCGGTGCCGCCGATGTTAATAACACCCACTTCACGACGGGCGGTGAAGTAACTCATTTTCAGCTGGTCATCCAGTGTTTCCAGTTTCAGCGGCGCAGAAGTTGGTACTGCGCTGCCCACCATGAAACGCTCATAGTGGCTGTAGACCCAGTAAATTTTGCCGTGCTGCATGAGTTTGTCAGCCAGAAAGGCTTCACGCAGTTCATTGGTGTCGTAAGACTTAACTTCCCGTTGTCCTACGGCGTAACGGATTTCGTGTTCAGTAGTCATGGTGCCTGTCTCTTGTAGGGTTTGTGAGGATCAGCGGGCAAGGAAGCCGCCGTCGACGGCTAACACATGGCCGTTCACGTAATTGCTTGCATCACTGGCCAGAAACACCAGTGCGCCTTTTAAGTCTTCCGTTTCGCCCCAGCGTCCGGCCGGGATCCTTGAAATAATTTCCTTGCTGCGGCCTGCATCGTCCTGCAGAGCCTGCGTGTTATCGGTGCGGATATAGCCGGGCGCAATAGCGTTCACCTGAACGTTGTGCTTGCCCCATTCATTAGCCAGTGCTTTGGTTAATCCGGCAATGGCGTGCTTGCTGGCAGTGTAGGCAGGCACTGTGATGCCGCCGCTGTAACTGAGCATAGATGCAGTATTAATGATTTTGCCGTAACCCTGCTCAATCATGTTGCGGCCGATTTTCTGGCTGAGCAGAAACGCTGAGTCTGTATTTACGCGCAACACGTTCTGCCATTCCTCCAGCGGGAAATCTACGGCCGGGCTGCGGAAAATCGTGCCGCCGTTATTCACCAGAATATCGATACCACCCCAAACAGCCTGTGCGTCATCAGCCAGCTTCTGAACCGCTGCCATGTCTGACAGATCGGCATGCAGGGCGGTAACTTCCACGTTGCTGACGGCGCGGATTTTGGCGAGGGTTTCTTCACATCCGCCTTCACGGGAACTGGCACAAATAACACTGGCGCCGGATTCGGCCAGAGCGACGGCCATGGCTTGTCCGATACCGCGGCTGGCACCGGTGACCAGCGCACGTTTTCCCGTCAAACTGAAGTTAGGCATGACATTTCCTTTTAGCGTAAAAACGATGAATTTTGCGGGTGTTGTAAATGAACCGGAAACGCATTTTCCGGATAAGCGATGAAACACCACACACAGTTTACAATGTTAACAATATTTAAAATAATTGCCACCGGTGGCAATTGTCAATATATTAGTGCAAAGTATTTCCCCGAATAACGACCACTAAACGACGAAATCACGGAGCGCAATATGAAGAAATCAACCCTGCCACTGAGTATCATTCTGGCGTTATCCGCTGCCGCATGCAGCCCTGATAAAACCCCGTCTTCTAATCAGGAAAGTCAGGAAAAACAATCATCTGCAGAATCTGTTGTCAGTAAGGTCAGCGTGAGTAATCCGGCCGGCGGCGCAGCGCTTCCGCAACTTCTGCGTTTTCCGGCAAGCGCATTTGATGACGACAATGCAGTGACAAAAAAAGTGACAAACTTTCCTTCTGAGTGGACAAAAGATCAGCAGGGAAATGATGTTCTTAACGTTTTAGTCACATTGGATGCCGGTGAAAAAGCCACAATTGCTCTGTCAGATTCAGCCCCGGATGCACCGGATGTTGCTTACACTGAATTGTCAGTTCGTCAGGGCGGTGAATGGGATGGCAAAGAATATAAAGCAGATGGTTTCAGCTTTGAGAATGTAGATTCTTTTACTGCGCCTCCGCAACTGACTGATCACTCATACTATTTGCGTTATGAAGGACCAGGCTGGGAAAATGACCTTGTTGGATACCGCTTATATCTGGACTGGCGTAACGGCACGGATATCTTCGTAAAAACCGGTAATGAACCCGTGCTGCATCAGGTAGGGCAGGATGGTTACGACAGCTATCATGATCTGTCTGACTGGGGCGGCGATGTGCTGAAAGTGGGTAAGGCGCTGGGTCTTGGTTCTTTTGGCCGTATGGAAGGCGACACGGTAATGCATATGCAGAACGTGGACGAGATGTCCTGGGCACTGGGCCATGACGACAAGCTGTCAGCTGGCTTCACTGTGAATTACGATGGCTGGGATGTGAATGGTAAGAAGCTCAATGCCAGTGCAGATTACGAAATTCATGCCGGTGACCCGTCAACTACGGTAACGGTGTCGTTAAGCGAAACAGCAGATGACCTGGTGACTGGTATTGTTAAGCATGACAACACTCAATACATCGAACTGGAAATGAACGGCTGGGGTGTCATTGCCACTTACGGTAAGCAAAGCTTGCTGGGCGAAGATGACGAGCTGGGCATGGCACTGTTCTACAAGGTTGACGATATCTCCCGCAAGTTTGAAGCGGAATATGACTATTTAATTCAGTTCAAGCCGGCAACAACCATGGAATATCAGTTCATGGCAGTATGGCCTTCACACCCTGACAGCCCGGATGACGAAAGCGGCTTCACAGAACTGCTGAAAACCAAACTCAAAGCACTGGCAAGCCCTGTAACTGCGGGGTAGGTTGATTCGGGCCAGGTTCGGAAGCAACCCTGGGGAAGCAAACCCCGGGGAAACAAAGCCCGGGGAAGCAAGCCGGACGCCCGGGCGGGGAATCTTTAATGCGTTTCAAACACGCTGTGAACCCATCCATGGGAGCTCCACAGCCGCATCCCTGCGGCTGAGGGTTTGAAACGCATTAAAAGCTTCCCTTTTGCCCGGGCTTGACCAGCTTGCTTCTCCTCCGGTTCCTACCCGTGCATCCGAACTCTTCTCTTACTTTTGATGACTTGAAAGCGGCGTGTTTGAAGCGAACTTCTTTCCCCACGTCTCCTCCCCGGGCACCCGCCAACTTAACGACCGAATGCATTCAGCCAGTCTGTCCATACCGGGTCGAGTCCGCGGGCGGTTAGGCTGTTTGCCACTGCACTGGCTGAGCGGGTGTCTTCGGTTGAGAATTGCTCCAGTGCTGTTGTGGGAGCGCTGTATCCGCCAGGTTGAGTTTGCGATGCGGCAGACAATTGATTAATGGCCAGTGGCACTACGTTGTCGCGAAATGCCGGGGATTCCCTGGTGGAAAGGCTTAATTCCACTTCCGGAAAACACAGTCGGTAAGCGCAAATCAGTTGTATGAGCTGCTTATCTAATACCTGACTTTTCTGCGTTGCCCGGTCACCGGCGCAGGGCTTGATGCGGGGGAACGCAACGGAGTAGCGACTTTTCCAGTAGCGTTGTTGTAACAGGCAGAGATGTAATGCGGTAAATGCGCTGTCCGTCCGCCATTCGGATAGCCCGAGCAACGCGCCCAGACCGATTTTGTTCATACCAGCTTCGCCAAGCCTGTCCGGTGTTGATAACCGCCAGTCGAAATCCTGCTTTTTGCCCCGCAGGTGATACTCCGCATAGTGAGCGCGATGATAAGTTTCCTGATAAACCAGCACACTGTCAGTTCCGGCTGCTGCAAGGGCACGGTACTCATCTGTGGAAAGCGGTTGTACCTCCATAGCAACATGGCTGAAGTGAGCTCTTACTAACTCTATTGCCTCTAGAAAATAATCCATGCCTGCTTTTGTTTCGTGCTCGCCGGTAACCAGCAACACGGAATCAAAACCCATTTTCTTAATGGCATTAACTTCCTCTGATATTTCAGCCATGGTCAGTTTCGTGCGCTTAATTTTATTGCTCATGGTAAAGCCACAATAGGTGCATTCGTTGGCGCACAGGTTCGACAGATACAATGGCACGAACAAAGACACGGTATGGCCGAAACGCTGGCGTGTGAGGGCCTGTGCCTTAATTGCCATATCCGGCAGAAATGCCTCTGCGGCAGGGGATATCAGCGCAAGAAAATCCTGCCAGTGCCGGACGGGGCGTTGTAGTGCCGACATCACATCTGCCGCGGTTTTGCTGTAAAGCGCAAGCCTGACATCGTCCCAGTCTGTGCTGGACAGCTCTTCTGCCACCGTCATGATAAGCCAGCCAGAAACTGTGTGAACGGGCTGGTGGCAGAAGCCCGGGAGTTAACCGGTGCAGTACCGGCCAGCCAGGCCTGGCGACCGGCTTCCACGGCCTTAGCAAACGCGGCGGCCATGGCAACAGGTTGTGCAGCGGCGGCAATGGCGGTATTTACCAATACTGCATCAGCCCCCATTTCCATGGCTTCGCAGGCATGAGAGGGAGCGCCAATTCCGGCATCAACCACCACCGGCACTCCGGCCTGTTCAATGATAATGTGCAGGAAATCGCGGGTTTGCAGGCCCTTATTGGAGCCGATAGGCGCGCCTAGTGGCATCACGGCAGCGCATCCGGCTTCTTCTAAACGCTTGCAGAGGACAGGATCCGCATGACAATAGGGCAGTACATTGAAGCCTTCTTTACATAACACTTCAGCGGCTTTGAGAGTTTCCACGGGGTCGGGAAGTAAGAAGCGCTGATCGGGATGAATTTCCAGTTTCAGCCAGCTGGTTCCCAATAGCTCTCTGGCCAGACGGGCCGCATAAACTGCTTCTTCCGCTGTCGCCGCCCCGGAGGTGTTCGGCAGCAGTGTAACCGGCAGCGAACGCAAAACGCTGAGGGTAGGGTCGGGCACGTCGCCTTTTGAGAGCCGCTTGAGTGCCAGCGTAACAAGACCGGTCTGGCTGGCGACCAGGGCATCTTTCATGATGTCAGGGTGACTGAATTTCCCAGTACCGGTGAATAATCTGGATGTAAAAGTGGTGCCGGCAATTGTCAGCATCATTAACCTCCCGCTACCAGAGTAAAGAGTTCAACGGCATCGTCAGGTTGCAGCGTATGATGTTGCCACTGGCTGGCCGGTATGATTGTCTGGTTTACCGCCACAGCCACTGACGGAGTTTGCTGCAGATAATCACTGATCGCATCGGCGAGCAGGCTGCCTTCTGGCAGAGTAAGCTTGTCACCGTTACACAATATGTTCATGATGTTCCCCGATATTGTTTGAGCATGCCGGACACGCCGGATTTTTATTTACCCTGAAGTGGCGAAGAGTGAGAGCGCGGCCGTCATAGACGTGAAGTTGTCCGAAATCCACAGGCTGAATACCGCACAGGTAACTGAGTGCAAGGCTGGCCTGAAACTGACCGGCAATGGCTACTACAGGACTGAATATTCCCTGCTCCATGCATGTTTGTGAGTGCTCACCAATCTGTTCCATGCATTCATAACAGGCCGAGCCGGATGCAGGGTTCAGCGCCAGCGCCGTGGCGGAAAAGCCTGCAGCACTGGCGGAAATGAGCGGCAGCTTATGTTCAAGGGCCAGTCCATTGACAAATTTTCTGCTGGACACGCTGTCTGTGCAATCCAGCAGCAACGAACAGTACGGCAGGTGGGTGGCAAGTCTGACGGGATCGGCCGGGTCATCAATGCATCTAATCTGACACCCGCCATGCATGGCTGCCAGTCGCGACCGCGCAGCATAGACTTTCTTTTGTCCCGCATCGGCTTCGGTAAACAGCCACTGGCGGGGTAAATTGCTGAGTTCTACGGTGTCGTGATCGACCAGCACAATTTCGCCAACACCGGCAGATACCAGCGCCATGGCTACCTGACAGCCCAGTCCGCCGCAGCCGAACAGCATGACTTTTGATTGCATGAGTTGGAGTTGGGCTTCCTCATCAAAATTATCCAGCAGTAAATGACGACTGTAGCGTGAATACAGTTCAGTGGTCAGCACGGCGGCACCTCCCGCGCAATGCGTTGACGGCGTCTTCCGGGTTATCGCTTTCTGTAATGGCCGTCACCACGGCAATGGCATCTGTGCCTGTGGCAGCCACGGTGTCGATATTGCTTAACTTAATGCCGCCGATGGCCACAGTGGGAATGCCGTGATATTTGCAAAGTGACACGTAGTCCGCCAGCCGCGCCGGTCCTTGTGGTGCAGAGGGCATATCTTTCGTTCTGGTAGGAAAAATATGACCTAGTGCTATGTAAGAAGGCCGGATTTGAATGGCGCGGCAGAGCTCAGCATATCCGTGAGTGGAAATGCCCAGCCGCAACCCTGCACGGGCAATGGCACTCAGATCGGCAGATGCGAGATCTTCTTGCCCGAGATGAACACCATACGCCCCGTGTTCGATAGCCAGTTGCCAGTGGTCGTTGATGAAAAGCTGGGTGTTGTATCCGGCAGCCATGGTTACTGCCTCGCGGATGATTTCACTCAGTTCTGCACCTTTGGATTTAATCCGCAACTGGATGATCTTAAGATTTAAAGGGAGAAGGCGCTGCAGCCATTTAATGCTGTCCACCACGGGATAAAGCCCGGGCGCAGAGTCCAGTAATTCCGGTAAAAAATAATCATTCTCTACTGGTAACAAGCCTTCGAAAACCGCAGGGAAGTGAGGAAGCAGTGAGGCGGGAAGCAACGGTGTCTGTTGTTCAGCGTGCCCCTCACGTTCAGACGGCGGGCGACGAAGGACAGCCGTTTCAGGTAAAACCAACTCTGCCTGTTGCCAGGCTGCGGCAACCACAGCTTCGGCCAGCGAAACTGCATCTTCTGTGATGTACTGCTCAGCCATTGCTCCGGCGATGGCCGATGCCAGCAGACAACCGGAACCCCGTAAGTTAAAAGGCTGCCGGGCTTTGTGCACAAAGCGCCGGACGTTTTCTTTGCTGTACAGCACATCACAGATTTCCGACGTGTTCCCGGAGTCGGGCCGGAGCGATGAGTCTGGTCTGTGACCGCCTTTTACCAGCACCTGATCGCAGCCGGAAGCGATAAGCTGATGGGCGGCAGCCAGTTCATCCCTGGCTTGCCGTAACGTAAAGCCTGTCAGCCAGGCCAGCTCATCATAGTTCGGCGTGATAAGCGTGATGTAGGGCAATAGCCCGGCGATAGCATCAAACGACAAGTCACCGAGTTTACTCTTTGATGATGTCTGTAATACAGGGTCCCAAATCACCGGAATTTGCGGATATTCAGACAGTTTCTTAATGAGCACATGGATCTGTTCATCATTCGCCAGCGCACCCACTTTTATTACCGCAGGGATCTGCGGCTGAAAAGCGACTTGCAGCTGTGCCGAAAATGACGCCGGCGATACCGGAGAAACGTGCAGCACACTGTCATGAGTTTGCGCGCTGACCAGCGAGACCACACTAATCTGGTGGACAGCAAAACATTGCAGCGCACGCTGGTCCTGCTGTAAACCGGCGGCGCCGGAGCTGTCGGTGCCGCCAATGGTTAAAACACGGGGTAACATTATTCGCCCTCAGCAACGGCAGCATCAACGTAGAGAGCGCGGCCGGAGGCTGAAAACTTCTTCGCCATATCGGCCATGCCCTGTTGCTTCGCTTCTTCCGCCTGTGCATGGTCACGGACTTCCTGAGAAATCTTCATGGAGCAGAATTTCGGACCGCACATGGAGCAGAAGTGCGCCACCTTGCTTGAAGCCTGTGGCAGGGTTTCGTCGTGATAGGCGCGGGCGGTAAACGGATCCAGTGCCAGATTAAACTGGTCTTCCCAGCGAAACTCAAAGCGGGCTTTCGACATGGCATTGTCGCGTATTTGTGCGCCCGGGTGACCTTTTGCCAGGTCTGCTGCGTGGGCGGCAATTTTGTAAGTAATCAGGCCCTGCTTCACATCTTCTTTATCCGGCAGGCCAAGATGCTCTTTGGGGGTGACGTAGCAAAGCATGGCACAGCCATACCAGCCAATCAGTGCTGCGCCGATCCCGGACGTGAAATGGTCATACCCCGGGGCGATATCCGTTGTCAGCGGACCGAGGGTGTAAAACGGTGCGCCATGACAATGAGATAACTGCTCATCCATGTTCTCTTTGATCAGGTGCATAGGCACGTGGCCCGGGCCTTCTATCATCACCTGAACATCATATTCCCACGCGATAGCTGTGAGTTCGCCTAAGGTGCGCAGTTCGGCAAATTGTGCTTCATCGTTGGCGTCAGCAACGGAACCGGGGCGCAGACCGTCACCCAGTGACAGGCTTACGTCATATTGAGCGCAGATTTCACAGATTTCGCGGAAATGTTCATACAGAAAACTTTCCTGATGATGATACAAACACCATTTCGCCATAATAGCACCACCACGGGACACGATGCCCGTAACACGCTTAGCGGTTAACGGTACGAAGGGTAAGCGAACGCCGGCGTGGATAGTAAAATAGTCCACCCCTTGCTCAGCCTGTTCAATCAGGGTGTCACGAAAAACCGGCCAGTCGAGATTTTCAGCGACACCATTGACCTTTTCCAGCGCCTGATAAATGGGCACTGTGCCAATGGGCACCGGACTGTTACGCAGTAACCATTCACGGGTTTCGTGAATATTGCGGCCGGTAGATAAGTCCATGATGGTGTCTGCGCCCCAGCGTGTGGCCCAGACCAGCTTTTCCACTTCCTCTTCAATGGACGAGGTCACCGCGGAATTACCGATGTTGGCATTCACTTTGACCAGGAAGTTTCGCCCGATAATCATCGGCTCAGCTTCAGGGTGGTTGATGTTGGCCGGAATAATCGCCCGGCCTTCTGCGACTTCGCGGCGTACGAACTCACCGGTGATTTCCGGTGGTATGTTTGCACCGAAGGCTTCCCCTTTGTGCTGCTGGTTCAACAGTTCATTTTTGATCGCAGCGCGACCCATATTTTCGCGGATGGCGATGTATTCCATCTCCGGCGTCACTATGCCCAGGCGGGCATAGTGCAATTGCGTTACTACCTTGCCGGAAGCGGCTTTACGGATAGTATTTTTCGCCTGAAAACGAATGGATTCTGAGGTGATGTCTGCATCCCGCGCCTGCGTATAGGATGATTCAGATGCAGCAATGGCTTGCGTATCGTTTCGTGCGTTAATCCACAAAGCGCGGCAATGCGGAATGCCTCTGGTCACATCGACTTCACAGGCCGGGTCGCCAAATACGCCGGAGGCGTCGTATACGGGAATATCCGGATTAATTTCTTCTTCCTGCTCGCTGATGCGGGTAGGAGACTGGGCAATCATCCGCATGGGCACACGGATTGACGGGTCTGACCCTTCTTCGTACTGGCGGAAAGAATTAGGAAAAGCTTCACCTTTCAGTGATTGTATAAATGTTTGTGCCTGCTGGCGTTTCTCGCGTCGTGTTGACATAGCATTTTTTCCTTTACGGGTGATAAATGCTTGTCAGGAGTGAGTATACAAGGGCAATACCGGCAAGCAGACGGTTGTCTGTTGTGATGGTGGAACGGTGTTGCTGCTTGTTCCCTTCGCAGGTATTAGCCTGATCAGGTTCTACGGATCCCGCAATGCGGTCTCAGCTTGCTTTCATGTGAAAGACGAAGCACTCCGACAAGTTCTGTTTTTACTATAATCATGGATTAGAAAAGAAAACAAGCCTTGTCTTAACGCGCTGATAAGTATCTTTAGCGAGTTTGCTGCCAGATCGCTGGTCGGTTTGTGAAGTTTCTGGTAGGCTGAATAGTAATTATTGTCATTAGGCTCTTCAATGTAGCCGAACACTCAACACCAGGTGTAACACGTTGAGTAATTAGAGATTTTTGTATGACATTGTGGGATTTACCAAGCAAACAACAAGCAATTATTATCTCTGTAAAAGAGAGTTTATGTGTCAACGTAAAGGAACGTTTATCTGAAATGGGCGTTCAGAATGGACGTGAAGTTCAGTGTGTCAGAAAAGGCCCGCTGGGTGGACCTATCGTGATGCAACTGGGTGGCAGCGTGTTTGCTATCGAAGAAAATCTCGCCGCACAAATCGAAGTTGAAGTGCGTAACTAACGCTCACTTTTCCGCTGTCGCCAGTAACAGGATACCCTTTTTTCATGCAACGCATTTTAATGGTCGGAAAGCCCAATTCCGGTAAGAGTCTTTTATTCAATCAATTAACCGGTCTGCGACAAAAAGTCGCTAACTATCCCGGTGTTACCGTGGAAGTTAAACGGGGTCAGTGTCAGGATTTTGAAGTGGTAGATTTGCCGGGCACTTACACGCTTCGTGGTCTTAGCCGTGATGAAGAAATCGCAATTAAAGAAATCACCGCATCGGTAGAACGTGACGATACCTCTCTGGTGGTTTGTGTACTTGATGCCACCCGTTTAGAGCGCAGTTTAGTGCTGGGTCTGCAGGTGCAGAAACTGGCAAAAGCCAACAATAAAGCTGTACTCTTTGCCCTCAACTTCATCGACGAAGTCCGCAGGATCGGCGAAGATATCGACACAGAGGCGCTGAGTAAAGAATTGGGCAGTCCGGTAATGGCACTGTCGGCAAGAACCCTGGACGGGTTACACGAATTTAAGCAGACCATGCTGTCTGTTGCCAAAGCGCCGTCAGGTCATGTCCCGACGACATCCCTGGCAGAAGGGGAGTCTGCGGTAAACCAGAGTCAGGCACTGGCTTCAAAGTACGGTCTGCAACTGGATGTTGTGCTGAAAAATCAGAACAGCGTCGACCGCTTCCTGTTAAACAGCTGGACCGGCTCTCTGGTATTCCTCGGCGTCATGTTCGTACTCTTCCAGAGTATTTTTACCCTCGCAGCCCCCCTGATGGACGGCGTGGAAACGCTGATCGGCAGCGTTGCTGAAGGTGTCAGTGCCATTACGCCGGAAGGTATCGTTACCGACTTTTTTAACGACGCCATATTCGGCGGTTTAGGCTCTTTCCTGGTGTTTGTACCGCAAATTATGGTACTGACATTCATTATCGGCTTGCTGGAAGACAGCGGTTATCTTGCCCGTGCCGCGCTGATGTGTCACCGCCCGTTGAGCGCAGTGGGTTTATCAGGCAGAAGTTTTATTCCTTATCTTTCGGGTCATGCCTGCGCCATTCCTGCCATCATGGCGGCCCGTACCATCGAGTCGCCGCACAAGCGCCTTATCACTATGCTGACCATCCCGCTGATGTCCTGTTCAGCCCGTTTGCCGGTTTATGCCTTGCTGGTTGCGGTACTGGTGCCGGAAGACGGTACTTTCCTGGGCATTTTTGGTCTGCAGGGTGCTGCCTTCTTCGGCCTGTATTTCTTCGGCATTATCACAGCCCTGATTGTCAGCCAGTTTCTGTCACGATTCTTACCGAGAGATCTGGAAGAGTCAGACATGCCGTTCATTCTTGAATTACCCACTTACCGTTTACCACACTGGAAGCCGTTAACCTTCCGGGTTATCGACAGTGGTATGCAGTTTGTCCGCCGTGCTGCACCGATTATTTTCGTGGTGTCGGTGGGGATCTGGATCCTGGGTTATTTCCCGATGGGTTCTACTCTTGAAAACAGCTGGCTCGGGCAAATCGGCCATGTTATCCAGCCTGTATTCGAGCCGATGGGTCTGGACTGGCGTTACGGCGTGGCAATACTGATGTCGTTTCTCGCCCGTGAAGTATTCGTCGGTGCGCTGGGTACACTGTTCGGTATGGATGACGCTGAAGACAATGTGAATGGCTGGCCGAACGTATTCAGGCTGACGGACTGACAACCGGCGCCGGCCTTGGCCTGGTGCTGTTCTACGTTGTGGCGCTGCAATGTGTGGCAACCGTTGCCATGCTGAAAGGTGAAACCGGCAGTAATAAGCTCGCCTGGGGCCTGTACGTCGGATACGGTATCCTGGCCTACGTTATCGCCGTACTGGTGAATATGTTGTTCTGATAACGGGTAAACAGCACTTCGTTGAGTAAGCTAATCAAAGAGCCGGGAGCTTGATGAGGTGCTGTTTACAACAACCACTAACGGTCATACACCGTTACTTTGTTTATATCCGTTTTTTCAATTCTTGCTTTGCCTGAACTTTCCAAAAAATTCAGCAGAGACATCGGGTCATTGGTTTCAAATACACCGGTTACAGACATACCTGATAAGTCCGCAGAGGCGATGGTGACCTGCAATGCATTATAGCGATTAAATTCGCGAACTACGTTATCTAAACGGTCGTTCCGGAAAATCATTTCTCTGGATTTCCACGACGTCTCTCTGGCTACATCTACCGATGCTTCTGTATGAATATTACCATTGTCCTGAAGCACAGCTTTTTGTCCCACAGTCACCAGCAGAGGCCTGTCTTTGGTTAAGTCCGGTGCAGTAAAGTCAGTCAGTTTGATACCGGTGGAGCGAAACGGAATCAGCTGTTCTTTTTTCGCTTCTCTTGCCAGTGCGACTTCTCCGGTAAGCACCGTCAATGCAACACTTCCAGGCTCACTTCGGACGTTAAATTCGGTTCCCAGCGCCTGAAACATTGTGTTGTTAACCCAGACCCTGAAGGGCTTTTGAGGATTATGTGCAACTTTGAAAATTGCTTCTCCCTGATGCAGGACGATGTTTCTGTATTTCTGCGTATAGTTAATATCTACAGCAGTCAGCGTGTTCAGGTAGATAATCGAGCCATCTTCCAGCGTGATGCTTCTTTGCTCACCCAGTGATGTTTTGTATTGTACAGGCTGATTTTGCGCTACAGGCGTTTCGCCGGCGCTTTCAACCGGCAGCATCTGATAAGCGAAAATAGCGCCTGCCAGCAGACAGGCAGCAACCGGAAGCCAGCGGGTTTTCCGGGGGCGCCCGGAGCTTTCGTGATCCGAATTATTACCGGTCAGCTTCTGATGTTGAGTGATAGGAGTCACCTTACTGCCCGCTGCTGATTCTACCTGAGCAAGTAATTTGTCGACGGATAGCTTTTTACCCTGATCAACATCTGACATCAGATCCAGCAACACGCATGCGTGGATAAATTCCTCCACGTGAGCAGGTCCCATCAGCAGCCAGTGCGTCAGTTCACGGCGATCTTTTTCGCTCAGTTCGCCATCGTCCAGCAACACCGCCCAGTAGCTAGCTTGTTCAATGATCAGAGAATTAGATTGTTTAACCATATTCATGATGCATCACTCGCAATTTGCGCTTTGCGACATTCTGTCACAGCACGGGTTAAGTATTTTCTGACGGTGTGAATAGAAATTCCCAGTTTTTCTGCAATTTCCGCATGATTAAGGCCATCGCGCTTCCTCAGTAGTAACACTGACTGATAAACAGGTGGAAGTGTAACTAGTATTTTCTCCAGTTCTTGTATAGCTTTCTGCCGCTCAAGTTGCAGGAGAGGGTCTTCATTGCCGGGAAAATTTTCCAGACCTTCAGTAAACGGTGTTTCATTTTGAGCAATCCGCTCATTCTTTGAACGCATTTCATGCACAAGATTTGCGGCAATACGAAATAAGTAGGCTTTGGGTTGTTCTATGAGATCTTTTCTGTCTACATTCATCAGCCGCAGGTAAGTCTCCTGCGAAAAATCCTGAGCCTGCTGATTGTTATTCGATCGACGCATGAAGAAGGCAAACAGTTCCTTATAAGAACTGTCGTAGAGCCCTTTTACAAAGCTGCTGCATTTACTCTTTTTATTCGTCGCAGTGTGGTTGCCCATAGAGAAAGATGTCTTGTGCCGGAATTCTGAGGGGAAGATGAATTAATACTTATCAAAATCAGATTAAAACTTCGCGGAAGTTTCAAGATAAAAAAAATAAGTACCTAAATCCAGCACTTTCACACTCTTTATTTATTAGTGGGTTTTCGGCCCGCATAAATAAAGGCTCGCAACGAAGCCAATGATAATTATATGTAGTACGGATATAGGAAATACAAGCATGAGAACTCGTGTCCCCAAATTTAAGAAGAAGCCAGTCGTCTTGTCAGTGATGCTGTCACTGGCCGGCAGCTTTGGCGTTGCTGCAGAGAATATTGAAAATCACGAGCAGTTACAGGTTACGGTGGGGCAGGTTCCGCTGGACCGGGCTTTGCAGAGCATCGCAAAACAATATGGAAAGCAGATTGTTTTCTTCTCCAATGTTGCAGACGGCCTGACAACTGAAGCGTTTTCCGGAACGTATAGCGAAGAAGCTGCTTTTAATAAGCTCCTGGAAGGGACTGCGCTTAGTTATCGCTATATCAATAAGAAAACCATCGCTATTGAAAAGAAAAATGTGGATGAAACCGTTGAGGGAAAAAAGCCCGCAGCGTCTACTGACGCCTCTGCGCAGCCAGCCAAAGCGAATAGCGGGGCCGTTAGCAAAACAAGTAAGGGGAAGGTTGAGAACATTACCGTTACCGCACAACGCCGTACTCAAAATTTACAGGAAGTACCCGTTTCCGTTTCTGTCATGAAACGTGACCTGCTTGAAAGTGCGTCGACCGCCGGTGACGATATCCGTTTCATGTCAGCCCGCATTCCAAGTCTGAAAATTGAATCTTCGTTTGGCCGTTCTTTCCCCCGTTTTTATATTCGCGGTCTGGGCAATCAGGATTATGATGTAAATGCCTCTCAGCCGGTATCATTGATCACTGATGATGTGGTTCAGGAGAACCCGCTTTTAAAAGGTTTCCCCGTCTTTGATGTGGAGAGTGTTGAAGTGTTACGGGGTCCTCAGGGTACGTTGTTTGGCCGTAACACACCTGCAGGACTGGTAAAGTTCACTTCGAACCGTCCTACGCAGGATTTCGAAGGTTATATCAGCGCGTCTTATTCGTCTCTGGACACATTGTCTACTCATGGTGCTATTAGCGGTGGCCTGACTGACACCGTGTCTGTGCGTGTGTCTCTACTTAACCAGACGCGTTCAGACTATATTGATACCCGTGCGCCGGGTTTTGAACAAAACGATATTCTGGGCGGTTATGACGATCGAGCCGCCAAAGTGCAGGTGCTCTACGAACCGAACAGTCAGTTTTCGGCATTGTTTAACTACCACACCCGTGATTTAGACGGTACGCCCACGGTGTTCAGAGCCAGTGCAATAAAGCCCGGAACCAACGACTTCGTTGATGGTTTCGACCGCAATGTGGTTTACCACGATGCCGCGCAACGTGCTACGCAAACGGTGAAAACCGAGGGCGGAAGTATGAAATTGGAATATTTCACGACTGATTACACGTTTACCTCTGTAACGGGCTATGAAACTGTGGAAATGTACTCACAGGCCGATGTCGATGGTGGTTACCGGGTAAGTAGTTTTGCTGATCCTTCCGGCTACACCGGCGAATTGGGCACTGTTCCTTCTTTCTCAGTTGAAAGTGCCGACGGTATTCCTGACCACAGCCAGTTCACTCAGGAGTTGAGAATGGCTTCAAACGAGTTGGGTGCGTTTGATTATCAGGCTGGTGTGTTCTTCTTCACAGAAGATCTGGATATCGACACCTTCCACTACAACGAAGACGGCAGCTTAAAGCGGTATCTGACCCAGAACCAGAAAACTGATGCA
Organism: Alteromonas sp.; assembly: GCF_984505615.1. Taxonomy (NCBI): domain Bacteria; kingdom Pseudomonadati; phylum Pseudomonadota; class Gammaproteobacteria; order Alteromonadales; family Alteromonadaceae; genus Alteromonas; species Alteromonas sp. Next base: position 26,709 of record NZ_CFHOXV010000040.1, read on the forward strand.
TGGGCTGTGTTCGCCTCCGGTGATTACGAAGTCAATGACAGAACCAGCGTGACTGCGGGTATCCGGTACTCGAAAGATAAGAAAGATTATTTCTCTCAGCGAATTATCTCTACCGCCAGCGACGGTGAGTTTTTTGACCCTATGTATGCTGATACGAAAGATTCTGCTATCAGCTGGGACTTGAGCGCAATGTATCAGTATTCAGATGACACTAATCTGTATACCAGGCTGGCAAAGGGGTTCAGAGCACCAAGTATTCAGGGCCGTGTTGTCAGTGGCAGCGACCCTAAACTCAGCGTTGCAGACTCAGAAGTTATTCACTCGGTAGAAGTGGGTGCTAAATCAGACCTGCTGGACAATGCCGCACGGGTAAACTTCAATCTGTTTTACTTCCAGATGAATGATCAACAGTTAACGGCTCAATCGTCTTTTGATGAAGGGGCTGCCAAAGAGTTAGTTAATGTTGATAAGACAGTAGGCTACGGGTTTGAATTTGAGGGCGAATACGCTATCACTTCTGACCTGCTTACAACGTTAGGGGTCAGCTACAACAACACTGAAATTAAGGATGAAAACGTAGCTATCTCAACCTGTAGTTTCTGTACAGTGTTGAACCCGGTGGATGAAAACGGGCTGATTAGTGTTGACGGTCTTTCTCTTCCGCGGGCACCTGAGTGGATTGGTAATTTCACTATGCGCTACAGCACCGAACTTGGCGATGGTGAATTGTATTTCTACACCGACTGGTCCTATGCAAGTGAAGTGCGGTTCTCACTTATTGATGCACTGGAAATGAGACAGGACCCTTACCTTGAAGGCGGCGTGCGGGTTGGCTACCTGTTCATGGTCGACAATTATGATGTGGAAGTTGCAGGTTACGGTCGTAACATCACAGATGAAACCGCGTTAATTGGTGGCGTGACGATCAATAACCTTGCCGGTGTGGTGAATCAGGGCAGAACCTGGGGAGCCGACGTTAAGGTGAAATTCTAATCTGTTGCTCACTCTCTGATGGTTGTACTGCCGGGTCAGCCCCCGTAGCGGTACAACCTTTTTCATCTCCCCGTAAGGTGTTTTCTTATGAAATTTACCCGCGTTATTACACTTGTCTCACTTATCGGCGCTTCATTGTCTGCATCAGCGGCGCAATCAGTCGATATTCTTATTACCCGTGGGCATATCCTCTCTATGGACAGTACTTTGACAGAGTATGAATCCGGTTTTGTGGCCGTTAAAGACGGCCGTATCGTGGCTGTCGGTCCACAAGAAAAAGCATCAGATTACCGTGCCGGCACTCTCCTTGATGTTGACGGTGATCTGGTTTTGCCCGGGTTTATCAACACACATACTCATGCCTCAATGTCCTTATTGCGTTCACTCGGTGATGATGTGCCTGACCGGCTGCACAAGTATATGTTTCCTCTTGAGAAGCAATTCGTTTCCCGTGAAATGGTAAGGTTGGGGGCTGAGCTCGGTAATGTTGAAATGCTTAAAGGTGGCGTGACCACTTATGCGGATATGTACTATTTTGAAGATGAAGTCGCAAAGGCAGTCGACGAAATTGGTATGCGTGCTGTTTTAGGACAAACCGTGATCCAATATCCTCAGGCCGATGCTAAAACCGCAGAAGAAGGGATTGATTATGCGGTTAATTTTATTAAAAGCTATGCGGAGCATCCGCGCATTACTCCCGCTTTTGCGCCTCACGCTCCATACACGAATACCACCGGCACTTTGCAGAAGATTTCAGCACTTTCTGAAGAATTCGGTGTGCCTGTGCTGACGCATCTTGCTGAGTCTGAAAGGGAGGAGGAGGTGATTGCTGAGCGCAGTGGCGGATTATCCCCGGTGGCCTATTTAGAAAGTATCGGTGTGCTTAACAATAATCTGATAGGGGCCCACGTTATCAGAGTGAGCAATCAGGATATTGCCCTTCTTAAAAAGCATCATGTTGGTGTAGCGCATAATATGAGTGCAAACATCAAATCAGCAAAAGGCGTGGCGCCGGTGACAGAAATGTTGAAGCAGGGCGTTGATGTTGGTCTGGGCACTGACGGCCCGATGTCAGGTAATACACTGAGCTTAATTGATGAGTTTAATCAGGTAGCAAAACTTCACAAGTTATGGACGAATGACCGGACTAATATGCCAGCCGTCGAAGTGATAAAAATGGCAACTTCAGGCAGTGCGAAAGTGCTGAATATGGAAAATGAGATCGGCTCTCTGGAGGAAAGCAAACGGGCAGATATCATAGTCATTGATACTAAATCGCCCAATATGACGCCTGTTTACAATCCTTACTCTGTGCTTGTGTATTCAGCTTACGCGACTAATGTAAGGCACAGCATTGTGGAAGGTAAACTGCTGATGAAAGACAGGAATCTTCTCACTGTAGACGAGAGCGATATCGTTAAAAGGGCAACTGAATTTAGCAACAAAATAAAGCAGGCTTTAAAGGCACAGAATAAGCCTGTTTTATAGACTGCCAGCTTCTGTTTACATCTCTTATATTGCCCCGCCGGAATCAAAAGACTGCAGCGGGGCTTTTATTTTCCGGTACAAATTATTTATACCAGCGCGTTCTGGCTGACTTCCATACTACGTTTATACATAGCAAGGGCGCCGGTGGCATCCTGCTTGCGCTCGCGGATTTCTGCCAGTGCGATAAGATCCTGCTGGTTTTCATGTAGTTTGATAGCTTTTAGCAGCACTTTCTCGGCAAGTATGTCGTCGCCGGCGTTCAGTGCTAACTGACCCAGGCAGGAAAACAGAACAGGATTTGTGTCGTCCTGTTTTATCCACTGTTCCAGTGCGCGGATAGCATTTGCCGGATTGGGAATACTGATTTGCGCCATGTAGGGAAGCAAGATTGGATCCGGGCCTTTCTTCTGCCACTCAACCAGACAGGTTTCTGCTTCTTTGTGCATGCCCTGTTCCAGCAATTGCTGAGCGTAAGCAGCACGGTACGCGTTATCTGCTCGGGCTTTGCGGGGCATGTTTTCCCAGTGTTGCTTCAGTGCATTGGCACCTTGCTTACTGGCAATTTCAGCAAACTTTCCTTTCGCTATTTTCTGCGCCCACAGTACGTAATCGTCTTTTAATGGTTTGCGCCATTGCGGCAAAACTTCTTCCAGTGACTGCCACTGACCCAGTTCGCCCATGGCGCGGGCCTTAAGCCGGATCACCTGCGGGTTCTTCTGCGCTTTTTCATCCAGTTCGTTCAGCTTGTCCAGTGCATCCTGCTGGTGTCCCTGTTCGAGATCGAGCCTTGCCAGCGCAACATGGGCGGCTACTTTAGCGTTATTAAACTCTGCAGCGCGGTCCAGTAAATATCGTACCCGTTCCGGTTCGTTCAGCGCCTTGGCCACCTGTGCAGCAGCCAGAAAATTCACGCCGTCGAAATCGCCGTCAGTGGTATCCTGCAGTGCTTTTTTCGCCGCGATGAAATCGCCTTCAACCATTAACTGAAGACCATTGTAAAAGCGTCGCTGGCGCTTACGGCGGGAAAGGCCGCCAAACCATTGTCTTGAGCCTTTAAATAACCCGAGCGTGCGGGAAAGTAACCGCCAGATGATCCACAAAGCCAGCAGACTGAAAAATACGGTAATACACAGGCTGACAACTGACATTTCAATGTGTAACTGACCCATGGAAATCAGCACATAGCCTTTGTCGCCAATAACCTGCGGCGCAATTAACATTGCGGCAAGTACCGCTATAACCAGCAGAATTGCATACACTAACCGTTTCATTGTGCTGCTTCTCCTTTGCCGTAAGCGGCTTTAACGCGGGATTCCAGCAAGCGTTGAAGCGGTGCCATAGCACTGAGTTCTTCCGGCAGATTTTCTTGCACATTGACTTCACCAAGGGCATCCAGGGTAGACAGTGCGCCGTTAATTTCCGGTGCATCAGTATCAAATTTATCATTCAGCAGGGCTTTAGCGTTTGCAACAGACTGTTGATACAGATTGTCTTCACCGCTCATCGCAGCAGACTGTGCCTGCATGATTTGCAGTTTAAGCTGCTCTTTGTACAGCCACATTTCTTCAGCAGTCATCATAGGTGCAACAGGCGCATCAGTGCGTCGTACTGAAATAAAATCGTCAACAATAGAATGCCAGACTTTCGCCAGATTACTTTTCCAGTCGTCTACCGATTCAGACAGCGCTTCCTTGCCTGTATTTTCATCCGGACGGGTGAAGGTTTTTAACGGCAACGCGTCTACCTGAGACAGGAAACCTGACAGGGTTAATGCAAGTTTAACGGTGTCCGTGCGGTTAACCTGACGCAATGTCTGAATGTCCTGTGCAATCAGTCCTCGCACAGGGATCACTGACGGATCGGAAAGCTCTTTTAAACGCTGGTCGGCATTTTCAAGCAGCAGCACTGCGGTATCTGTATCCTGTTCAAGCCACACTTTACGGCCGGCCATGCGCACCAGATAATCCGCTTCAGCCAGCAACCAGTCTGACGGGCGGCGGCCTTCCATTTCACCTAATTGTGATAGTAGTTGCTCGGTTTGCAGTTGCAGGGACTCTGTTTTTTCCGTCAGGCTGTTCACCGTGCCGGCAAGTGCCTGCTTACTTTTTTCCAGTTCGATGAGCTTTCGCTGGAGTTGCGCATTTTCATCGTTCAGGTTGCCCAGTATTGCCTTTTGCGCCGACTGCTCGTCTGCCAGTGCGCTCTGACCACTGTCTTTTTGCCACAGAAACCAGTAGCCCGCCGCTGCGGTACCGGCTGCAATCAACAAGGTGAGGATAATGACAATCCATAAGCCGGAGTGGGACGGATGTTTGGAAGTAGTTTCAGCGCCGGCCTTGTCTTTGCCGGATGCCGTTGACGACGGCGTGATGTCTTTTTCTTCAGGCAACACCAGTGTGGAATCCGTATTGTGTTTATCGTTGTCAGCCATTGTTTACTCCCAATTTTCCTTTATCCACGCACATAGCGTGTTGTCACTGGCGTCACTGCAAACGGCAACCTGCGTTGCACCTGAGGCGCTGATTTGTGCTGCTACTCTGTCGCTGACGGTCAGCCAGCGTTGCTTTCGCAACATGTTAGTATCATAAACGCGAAACAGCTGCTCTGCCATTTCGCCGCTGGTTGCCACTATGCCTGTAATCTGTGGCCACTGCCAATTATCTGTTTGTATAGGTTTTTCCAGCAACAGGCGCTGGTAGACCGCAAATTCTTCTACGTGGTTTTGCTGCAATAAGAGCGTGTCCCGCAAAGTGGTTCGACCACCTTGCCCTTTAATAATAACGATTTGTCGCCGGTTTGCACTATTGAGTTGTGATAACGCCAATAAACCTTCTGAATTTTGCTGCTCCGGGACTGCTACAGACAGGCCATATTCCTCAAGTACCTGCGCGGTTGATGTGCCTACCGCAAACCAGCGGGAGGGCAATGCTGACAGCGGTAATGCAGATAATAACTGCGCGGCAAAAGCACTGGTAACGATGATGTAATCTGCAGGCTGCGTTGCAAGATGATGTGCAAGACGGCTAAGTTCTTCTTCGCACGCAGTGATGGTCAGCGGGGCGACACCAGAACATGAAATACCCGCCAGGCGAAAGGCTGCGACACTTTTCGCCAGCTTCTGCTCAGGGCGGGTAATTAATATCATAGGTTAAAATGATTAGTCGTGCAGGGCGCTTAAGATCTCGCCGGCACCCTGTGACAGTAACGATTCTGCCACTTCCACACCCAGCGCCTCTGCCCGTTCGCGGTGTCCGGTTGCAGATGCATACAGTAAGGTTGCGCCGTCGACGCTGCCGACCATACCGGTCAGTGTGATGGTGTCGTTGGCCAGTGTGGCAAAACTGCCGATGGGTACCTGACAGCCGCCTTCCAGACGGGTATTCATGGCCCGCTCGGCGTAAACCCGGTCTGCGGTATCTGCGTGGTTGAGCGCACCGAGCAGGGCAATCAGTTCGATATCGTCGTTACGGCATTCTATGCCGACAGCGCCCTGGCCTACCGCCGGTAAAGACAGTTCAGGAGACAATTCATGGTTTATGCGGTCCTGCATACCCAGGCGGATAAGTCCGGCGGCGGCGAGAATGATGGCATCGTATTCGCCGTTATCCAGCTTCGCGAGGCGGGTATTCACGTTGCCCCGTAAGTCTTTAATCTTTATGTCAGGACGATATTTACGTAACTGGCACTGCCGGCGCAGGCTGGACGTGCCCACGACCGCGCCGTGAGGCAAATCATCAATACTGGCAGCAGTATTCGACACAAAAGCGTCGAAGGGATTTTCCCTGGGACAAATAGCGTGTAAACCAAAGCCTTCGGGAAATTCTACCGGCACATCTTTCATGCTGTGTACCGCAATGTCTGCACGGCCTTCCAGCATGGCCACTTCCAGCTCTTTGATAAACAGGCCTTTACCGCCAATTTTGGCCAGTGGCGTATCGAGAATTTTATCGCCCTGGGTGCTCATGGGCACCAGTTCTACATGCAGGCCGGGGTGGGCCATCAGCAGTTGTTCTTTGACATAATCAGCCTGCCATAAGGCCAGCGCACTTTTGCGGGTGGCAATACGGATGGTAGTTCGGGAAACGGGTTGTTCACTCATGGGTAAATCCTGAAAAGCTTAGTCGAGCACAGTTTGCAGCCAGCGGCTGATATCCTGAATTTCCTGTACACATACATTATGTTGCATAGGATAGGTTTGCCAGGTCGCTGAAAAACCATTGTCTTCAAGTGCGGTATGAGCCATTTTGCCCAGCGCAGCCGGCACCACTTCGTCATGGGTGCCATGGGCCATCATCACCGGCGTAGACTTGTTGACGTCACTGGCTTCTTCCGCCAGCTTGCCCGGTTTGCACATGTAGGTAGACAGCGCCATGATGCCTGCAATTTTATGCCGCAGACGGGTGCCCAGGTGCAGCGCAATCACACCGCCCTGAGAAAAGCCGGCCAGCACCATTTTTTCATACGGGAAGCCGGCTTCATGCTGGGCTTCAAGTAGTGCATTTACCATCTCTGCAGATTCGATGACGCCGGCTTCATCAGCGCGGTTATCGAGATCCATGGTTTTAATGTCGTACCAGGCACGCATACGCATACCGCCGTTGATGGTTACCGGACGCTCCGGCGCATGAGGAAACAGAAAACGCACTGGTAAAGCCGCCGGTATCTGCAGTTCGGGGACAATTGGGGCAAAGCCGTGTCCGGAGTCACCTAAACCGTGCAGCCAGATAACACAAGCCTGCGGGTTGTCACCCGTATTTGCTTCTACGTAGGGTAATAAGGCTTCTTTCATAATGTCGCTTCTGTTACTCAATTCTTAGCGCTATGCTACCATTGCCGTCTGAAATCACCACAACATGATGACAAAAAGCAAGATTATGGCTTCTCTACTTGGTAATTTGTTTATTCTCGCAGCCCCTTCAGGTGCGGGAAAGTCCAGTTTAATTAAAGCATTGCTGGAAAAGCATGACGAAAATCAACAATATCCCATGCAGGTGTCAGTTTCTCACACCACCCGTAAGCCACGGCCCGGAGAAGTTGACGGCGTACATTATCATTTTGTCAGTCATGAGCAGTTTGAAGCGCTCATCGAGCAGGGCGTGTTCTTCGAATATGCTGAGGTGTTCGGTAACTACTACGGCACGTCCCGTGTGACCATTGAGCAAACTTTGCACCGCGGTATTGATGTGTTCTTAGATATCGACTGGCAGGGTGCCCGTCAGGTGAAAAAAATCATGCCGGATACCTGTGGCATTTTCATCCTGCCGCCTTCTACGGAAGTGCTGCGCCAGCGGCTGACAAGCCGCGGTCAGGACTCAGACAGCGTTATTGAAGGACGTATGCAGGAAGCAGTATCTGAGATGTCTCATTATGCTGAATTTGACTACGTACTGGTGAATGATGATTTTTCCGTCGCGCTGGCAGAATTAGAAGCCATTGTGTGTGCCCAGCGCCAGCGTACTGTTAAGCAGCAATTGCGTCACAAAGCACTGATTGCTGATCTGGTGGGATCGTAAAAAGATCTTGCTGATTAAACCTACAAAATACTAGGACTTGAAAGGCATGTGTTGTATACTGCGCGGCCATTTTGAGTTTTACGCTTTTATTCATTTTCGGAGAGATACATGGCACGCGTAACCGTAGAAGACGCCGTTGATAAAGTTGGTAACCGCTTTGACCTCGTACTGGTTGCAGCACGACGTGCTCGCCAGCTGGCAACCGAAGGTAAAGAAGCACAGGTTGATGTGCAAAACGATAAGCCGACGGTAACCGCTTTACGCGAAATCGAAGAAGGCCTGGTTACTGCCGATACGCTGGATCAAGATGATCTGCGTGATCAGGAAAGACAAGAAAGCGCGGATTTCGCTTCTGTAGCGAACATCCTGTCTGAGCAATAATCAGCGGATCGCTGCTGTCATTCAGACTATACAAACGCCAGTGAGCTTTTAATCGGGTTCACTGGCGTTTTGCTATTGGCATTCCCTACAATACTTCATTATTCTGTTTCTATTGGCTTTATTCGCAGGAAAGTTGTCTACACGTGTATTTATTCGAGGGTTTAAAACAAAAAATCTCTGAGTATCTGTCAGCAGAACGGGTTCAGCTGGTACAGGACAGCTTTGTTTTAGCTCATGAAGCCCATGACGGACAGATGCGATCCAGTGGCGATCCCTACATTACTCACCCTGTTGCTGTGGCCGGTATTCTGGCTGATATGCATCTTGATCACGAAACGCTGATGGCTGCGCTGCTGCACGACGTGATTGAGGACACCCACTACAACCAGGAAGATCTGGCTGAAGCCTTTGGCGATACCGTTGCCGAGCTGGTGGAAGGGGTAAGCAAGCTGGACAAAATTGCGTTCAGCAGCAAGCAGGAAGCACAGGCAGAGAACTTCCGTAAGATGATGATGGCGATGGTGCAGGACATCCGCGTGATCCTCATCAAGCTGGCCGATCGCACTCACAATATGCGTACGTTAGGGGCGCTGCGTCCTGATAAGCGACGCCGTATTGCCCGCGAGACGCTGGAAATCTATGCGCCGATTGCCCATCGTCTGGGTATCCACGACATTAAGAACGAGCTGGAAGACCTTGGTTTTCAGGCCATGTATCCCATGCGTCACCGTGCCCTGAAGTCTGCAGTGAAACAAGCCCGTGGTAACCGCAAAGAAATTATCGATAACATCCGTCAGGAACTGGCTACCCGTCTCGGCGAGCACAAAATTGAAGGCGATGTTATCGGCCGCGAAAAGCATCTGTATTCAATTTACCGCAAAATGAAGAACAAGGAGCTGATGTTCAACGAAGTAATGGACATTTATGCCTTCCGTATTGTGGTTGAAAGCGTGGACAACTGTTATCGCTCGCTGGGTGCTATGCACAGCCTGTACAAGCCCATCGAAACCCGCTTCAAAGATTACATCGCGATCCCGCGCACCAACGGTTATCAGTCGCTGCACACCTCGTTAATTGGTCCTCACGGTATTCCGGTTGAAGTACAGATACGTACACTGGCCATGGATCAGATGGCAGATAAAGGGGTCGCAGCCCACTGGCTGTATAAAGAACCGGGTGACAGTGACACAACTGCCCAGCTTCGTGCCCGTAAATGGATGCAGTCGTTACTTGAACTGCAGCAGAGCGCCAGTTCCAGTTTTGAATTTATCGAGTCGGTGAAAACAGACTTATTCCCGGAAGAGATTTACGTATTCACGCCGGACGGCCGTATTATCGAGCTGCCCATGGGCGCCACTGCCGTAGATTTTGCCTATGCCGTTCACTCGGACATTGGTAATACCTGCGTAGGTGTACGGGTAGAACGTCGTAACTACAGCCTGAGTAAGCCGCTGGAAAACGGCCAGACGGTAGAAATTATTACCTCGCCGAAAGCCAAGCCGAATGCTAACTGGCTGAACTTTGTGGTCAGTGCCCGTGCCCGTACCCGCATCCGCCAGTATTTACGCAGACAGCATTCGCAGGAAGCGGTGAATATGGGTAACCGTCTGCTTCGTCATGCGCTGGGAACAGTGAAGCTGGACGATATCAGTCAGGAAGATATCGACCGGGTAGTTGCGGAAACCAAACATCAAACCTTCGAAGATTTGCTGACAGACATTGGTCTGGGTAATGAACTGAGTGCCATTGTTGCCCGGCGCCTGCTGGGTGAATCGGCAGAGATCCCTGATAAGAAAGGCAATGTGGCTATCCGCGGTACAGAAGGTCTGCTGGTGCATTATGCCCGCTGCTGCCATCCTATTCCTGATGATGAAATTGTGGCGGTACTCAGCCCGGGCCGTGGCATGACGATTCACCAGACGGGTTGTAAAAATATCCGTAAACTGGCGAAAGAAGAGCCTCAGCGTGTGCTTCCCATGCAGTGGGACGATACACCGCAGGGCGAATTTAAGGCTTCGCTGCGTATTGAACTGTACAATCACCAGGGTACACTGGCGAATCTGACCAATATGATTTCCAGCTGCGATTCCAACATTATTGGGCTCCAGACAGAAGAAAAAGAAAGTAATATTTATTTCATCGATATTGAATTGACGACACATAACCGCGTGCATCTGGCGCGAATTATGAAGAAGATCAGAACCATGTCAGAAGTGCAGAAGGTCTCGCGTCACAGTCAATCCCGACACTAATTTACACAGGATTCAACATGGCTAAAGCAATTATTCAGACCGATAAAGCGCCACAGGCGATCGGCACTTACAGTCAGGCAGTTAAAGCAGGCACCACCGTTTATTTGTCTGGCCAGATCCCGCTGAACCCGGAAACCATGGAAATCGTATCTGACGATTTTTCCGAACAGGCTAAACAGGTTTTTGAAAACGTGAAAGCGGTTTGTGAAGCTGCCGGCGGTACTATCAACGATTTGGTTAAGGTCAATATCTTCCTGCCGGATCTGTCTCATTTCGCCACGGTAAACGAAATCATGGCGCAATATTTCACTAAGCCTTATCCGGCCCGTGCCGCCATTGGCGTGAAAGAACTGCCAAAAGCGTCGCAAATTGAAATCGACGGCATCATGGAATTGCCTGAGTGATTTCACCCGGATAGTTATGAAAACCGCACATAGTTGCGGTTTTTTTATGCCTGAAGGACGGACGATTTCACTGTTTATCTCCGGAAATGAAAATAGTTTGAAAGATAACGCTACAGGCGCAGGTCTCTTTAAATTCAAAACCTGAGGAGAGTGTTATGCGCTTAATTTTTATGTTGTTATTTATTGTTGCCGGCGGGCAGGTGTTCGCGGCATCAATGCCGTCAAAGGCCCCGGATGAAGTTCGTCCTTTACTGGAAGGCATGACAGTGCCCGATGTCGTGGTATCTGATACAGATGGTGCGCCGTTCAGTTTAAAAGCGCTGCTGATGCAAAAGCCGTCAGTGGTGTTGTTCTATCGCGGCGGCTGGTGCCCGTATTGTAACCGTCAACTGGCGGGCCTGAAGGATATCGAAAAGCCATTGTCAGATCTCGGCTATCAGATCCTGGCAATTTCGCCCCAGTCATTAGAGCAGTTAACGTCACAAAAGCTTGAAAGTGAATTTGCTGCAAGGCTGTTGTCTGATGCAAAACTGAACGCCCTGAATGCGTTCGGGATCAGCTACTATGTGGATGATGAAACAGCAAAGCGTTACAAGGGCCATGGCATCGCCCTGACAACCGATGAGACAGGAAAGCCCGTCTTGCCGGCACCTGCTGTGTTCATTGTCGATACTGAAGGTAAAATTCAGTTCAGCTACGTTAACCCTGATTATAAAGTACGGCCGTCTCCGGCATTGATCCTCGCTGCAGCAGAGGCAATTGCCAAATAAACCTGTCTTTTCTGACCAGGGCTGCCGGACCTGAACCTGCAGCCCCTCGCAAACCTGCTATGAATGGCTTACACTGCGCCTATCCGCAAATAAATATGCCTTAATTATCATGCAGTCACTCGCTCAAACACCCATCACCACGTTGAAAGGCGTCGGCGCAAAGGTGGCTGAGAAGTTAACAAAAATAGGTCTGCACACCGTACAGGATGTCCTTTTTCATCTGCCATCCCGTTATGAAGACCGCACTCAGGTTTACGAGATTGAAGATTGTAAGCCGTTTACTCACGTGAGTATTCAGGGTGAGGTAAAAACCGCCGACATTCAGTACGGCAAAAAACGTATGTTCGTGGTGAAGGTGTCTGACGGTACCGGCACCATCACGCTTCGTTTTTTCCATTTCGGCGCGGTTCAGCGCACCATGATGACGCCCGGCAACGAAGTGCGATGTTTTGGCGAAATCCGGACGGGTAAATGGGGGCTGGAGATGATGCACCCTGAATTTGCTCTCATCGGCGAAGATGACGGCGAAACAGAAGATACTCTGACCCCGGTTTATCCCACCACAGAAGGTGTTAAGCAGCTCACGCTGCGCAGCCTTACCGACCAGGCGCTGAAGCTGCTTGATAAAGGCGCATTAAGCGATCTGCTCCCGCAAGGCATGTATGAAGGACAGGTGTTGCTGGCAGATGCTCTGAAGCTCGTTCACCGTCCGCCACCGGATGTTCCGCTGGAAATGATGGAAGAAGGCCGGCACCCCGCGCAGAAGCGTCTTATTCTCGAGGAATTGCTGGCACATCACCTGAGCGTACTGAAGGTGCGTCAGCAGGCACAGGCCCAGCCGGGTATTGCCATTCAGATTAATCAGTCTCTTATTGACCAGTTATTGGGTAACCTGCCGTTTTCGCCCACCGGCGCACAGCAGCGGGTAGTCAACGACATTCAGAAAGACATGGCCAAGAATTGCCCGATGATGCGGCTGGTGCAGGGAGATGTGGGCTCAGGGAAAACCCTGGTGGCTGCGCTTGCTGCATTATCTGCTATCGGCGCCGGTTATCAGGTTGCCCTGATGGCACCTACAGAACTGCTGGCTGAGCAGCATGCCAGCAACTTCCGTGACTGGCTGTCACCACTGGGCATCGAAGTGGGCTGGCTGGCCGGTAAATTGAAAGGCAAGGCCCGGCAGGAAGTACTGACACGTCTGGCGTCGGGTGAAATACAAATGCTGGTGGGCACTCATGCCATATTCCAGGAGCAGGTGGAATATCAGCAACTGGCACTGGTCATCGTGGATGAACAACACCGCTTTGGTGTGCATCAGCGTCTGGCGTTAAGGGAGAAAGGTGAAAAGCAGGGGCGCTTCCCCCATCAGTTGATTATGACGGCTACGCCTATTCCCAGAACGTTGGCGATGACGGCCTATGCAGATCTTGATACCTCCGTGATTGATGAGCTGCCCCCCGGCCGTTCACCCGTAACCACGGTTGTACTTCCGGATACCCGCAGAGGGGATGTGATTGCCAGAGTCTATGAAGCATGCCATAACCAGGGGCGTCAGGCTTACTGGGTGTGTACGTTGATTGACGAGTCTGAAGTGTTGCAGTGTCAGGCGGCTGAAGATGCTGCTATTACCCTGAGAACCGCTTTGCCGGATTTACGGGTCGGGCTGGTACACGGCCGCCTCAAGCCGGCAGAAAAGCAGGCGGTCATGGATGAATTCAAACGCGGTGAGCTGGATTTGCTGGTGGCTACCACGGTCATCGAAGTGGGCGTGGATGTGCCCAACGCCAGTATTATGATCATCGAGAATCCTGAACGCCTTGGTCTGGCACAATTGCACCAGCTTCGCGGCAGGGTGGGGCGCGGTGCGGTAGAGAGTCAGTGTGTGCTGATGTACTCAGCCCCGTTATCCAAAACGGCAACGCAGCGTCTGGGCGTGCTCCGTGAATCAAACGACGGCTTTTACATTGCCCAGAAAGATTTAGAAATCCGTGGTCCGGGAGAATTAATGGGGACAAAGCAAACCGGTATTGCAGAAATGCGTATTGCCGATCTCGTCCGCGACGCGCAATTGGTACCTCAGGTACAATCTATAGCAGAAAAATTGTGGCAGGACTATCCAAGCCATGCTCAGGCGATAATTAACCGCTGGATTGGCTTTAAGGAACAGTATGGTAATGCATAACATTCCGGTGTTTATTGACGAAACGCAAAGCGAAGAACAACAGAACCAGTTAAAAAGGGTTGCAGAGCACT
>NZ_CFHOXV010000041.1:0-38733 GCF_984505615.1 Alteromonas sp.
TATTCTGTGGTACCGACTCTGCTTTTATACCGAAACATTCTGAGAAAGCGCCGGGATGAAACCGGAAACTGACAGCAGAGGGACGATTGAATTTTGATAAATTGCCGGTTTTCGTTCCGAATAACACGGTGGCGTCATAACAAGCATCATCGACTGAGAATGTCAGGCTATGGCCGCCATCCGGATAGCACCGTTCTGTGGACAGCGCAGTATGGGTGGCATATTCAGACTGCCACACAGAGTGCAGCCAGGGCTTTAAATGAGCCGGTACGGGCACAAAAGTCATGTGCCCGGCGGTAAGCGATGCGGCGGGAATAACTTGCTGTGGGGGTATGATGACTGTCATAACGTAACCTGCCGCCGCACGATTAATTACTCTTCTTCGTCCTGCTCTTTCTTAGGAGGAAGTACCCAGAAAACACCACGGAATTCAGCCACGGCGTTGTCGTCATCCATAATATCGACCTGCAATGTGAAACTGCATTTCTTGCGTTTTTCTAAGGGAGCAAATTTGCCGCTTAAGCTCTCCACATGACAGGTGGCACGGGGTTTCATTGTAATCGGCTTATGATAGTGAATATCACCGTCACCCAGTACAATATCGCCCATCAGCTGGCGTTCTTTCAGTTGCAGGAAAATCATCCCCCAGCCGGTGAGAGTGGCCAGAGAAAAAATACTGCCGGCGAACATAGTACCGTGAATATTGATATTTTTATTCAGCGAGGCCCGTGTCTCCAGTGTACGGCCGGTATACTGATGCAATTTGATGCCCATGTGTTCGGTGATCGGGATTGTTTCGGTCCAGGTGTCCTGAAGCTCTTTGCACCATTTCGGGTGCAGCATAACGATCCCGGGATCAGTAAGCTTCTTCACCATTTGCTGGCGTTTCAGCATACCCAGTTCATTCGGGGCTTCCCGTTCGATAACGAAGCCGCAGGAGCTGAAAAAATCGATGGAGGTTTCGCGGCTGTTGGTTACAGCCCGTATTGCGCCCATCTCACGGGCAACGCCTTCCAGCGCCCCCAGAATCATCTGGCCGAGGCCTCTGCGCTGATAATCAGAGTTCACAGCAATGTGACGAATCTGAGCTTCTTCTGCCGTATTCAGGTGAACGCGACCGGCGGCAACAATGTCTCCCTTGCCGTTTACGATGACACGGTGCTCCGCAACCTGTTCATACTCATCTTTTTCTGAACCGGGAGGAAAATTCCATGGCTGGCGCAGATAAGTCCATCGAAACGTGAAGTATTTTTCTAGTTCTTCTTCTGTTTTCGGTGTGGCTACTCTAAACAATGTATGAGCCTTTTTAAAAATGCATCCGTCGCCCATTTAACCCTAAGGTGACCCTGCTTAACAAGGCAATTCACCGATATCAGGCTATCCGGCCGGGATTAAGAGAATAAATAATTGAAATGTGAAACGTTTGCAGAAAATTACACGGCGAAATGGAATGTAACCGGCCCGTCGTTAATCAGTGAAACTTTCATATCTGCACCGAAACGTCCGGTCCGGACCGGAATGCCCAGCGAACTGAGGTGTTCTGTGAAGCGGTTATAAATGGCTTCGCCATAAGCAGGACTGGCGCCTTTTGAAAACCCCGGACGATTTCCTTTTTGCGTATCAGCCACCAGCGTAAATTGTGAAACGACCAGTACCGCGCCGCCGGCCTGCTGAATATTCAGGTTCATCTTACCGTCGTCATCACTGAATATCCGGTAATTCGCTACTTTGCGGGCGAGTTTTTCGATTTGCTCTTCGCCATCTTCTTTTTCTACTCCGAGGAGCAACAGTATGCCATGTCCGATGGCTCCGGTGACATCACCGTCTACTTTTACACTGGCTTCAGATACCCGTTGTACTAATCCAATCAACGCTTTTTCTCCCTGAGATAACGGGACATATCACGGGTGGCCCTGCAAAGAGCCAGTGCTATGCCCGGCTCGGATGTGCTGTGTCCGGCTTCCTGAACTATCTGCAATTCACTGTTTGTCCACGCTTTATGTAACGTGTATGCCCCTTTTGTGCTGCATATTACATCGTAGCGGCCGTGAACGATAGTGCCCGGAATGTGGCTGATAGCCGCTGTATTCTGCAGAATAAAATCTTCGGGAATAAAACAGTGGTTAGCCAGGTAATGGCATTCAAGTTTAGCCAGGCTGGTCATCAGGCCAACCGGATAATGGCCGGTGAGTTCTCCGGTTCCTGCGGGCAGTGACAGCCTTGAAAGGCGTTCTTCCCAGATGTACCAGTGTTTCAGGGCACTGAGTCGCTGAAGATCGTCAGAGGAGTCAAACAGCTTGCGGTAGTGGGCACACACAGAGGCGGTATTCAGCTCGCCCTCAATACCATCTATAAAGAGTTCGTAGTGTTCCGGGAAGAGGGTCGCCGCTGCCCCCTGATGAGAGATAAACCAGTCCCGGTCTTCTTGCCTGGCCAGAAAAACGCCCCGCAGAATGAGTCCGGATACGGTATCCGGCGCATCGATTGCCGCAAGTAAAGCTAGTGTTGAGCCCCACGAACCACCAAACAGGATCCACTGTTCTACACCTAATAGTTGTCTTAAGCCTTTTATGTCGCCCAGAATATGTTGTGTAGTGTTGTTTTCCAGAGAACCGAAAGGCTTTGAACGGCCACATCCACGCTGTTCAAATGCAATGATGCGGAAACGGTTGCCATCGAAAAAGCGCCTGTAACCCGGAGATAAACCTGCGCCCGGACCGCCATGTAAATACAGAACGGGAAATCCATCCGGATTGCCACTTTCTTCGTAATACAGTGAGTGACCGTCACCCGTGTCAAAATACCCACTGCTGTAACATCCAATGTCAGGGTAAAGTCGTTTCATTTTATTTCAGTGCGTTGTATGTCTGGTTTTTTTGGTTTAGTTTAGCTACTAAAACACATATTTACGTAATATACGAGGAAGTTTATATGGCAGGTCAGGGTTCAGGCGGTAACGTCATTGCAGCAATCTGTAACTTTTTTATTCCCGGATTAGGTCATCTGGTCCAGGGGCGGATCTTAAGAGCATTCGTGTTCTTCGTGATTTGTTTCGCCTGTTACGGGCTTGCCGCAACAGTCATTTTCTTTTTTCTGTGGCCGGTGGGGGCGATTTTCCACCTGTGGGCCATTATTGATGCCGCCCGCTACAGGGGGCCTGAGGTACAGTTATGATGGGTAATGTTAAGACCGGTTTACTGGCAGTCGCAGCTTGCGTTGCACTGTCCGGATGTCAGTCTGCTTATTACGGCGCCTGGGAGAAGCTTGGCGTAGAGAAGCGGGACATTCTGGTCGACCGTGTTGAAAACGCGAAAGAGTCTCAGGAAGAGGCGCAGGAACAGTTTGCAGATGCGCTGGAAGAGTTCAGCGCGCTGATTAATTTCAATGGCGGTGAACTGGAAGACGTTTACGATGAACTTAACGGCGAATTTCAGGACAGCCAGGCTGCCGCCGCCGACGTTACTGCCCGTATCGACAAGGTAGAAAGCGTTGCGGAAGCTCTGTTTTCTGAATGGGAAGATGAACTGGAGAAATACGACAGCGACAAACTGCGCCGCTCCAGTGCAGAAAAGCTCCGTGCGACCCGTCGCCAGTACGAGACCATGATTAAGGCCATGAGAAAGGCTGAGAGCCGCATGGAACCGGTATTGACGGCGCTTCAGGATAATGTGCTTTATCTGAAGCATAACCTGAATGCCAGTGCAGTGGGCGCGCTGGAAGGTGAGCTGAAAACTATTCAGCAGGACGTGTCCCGTTTAATCAACGAGATGAAAGCGTCGGTTGCAGAGTCAGATGCGTTTATCCGCACCATGAAAAACTGAAAGACTCAAAACTGAAAAGCTGGCAGATTACTGCCAGCTTTTTTTATGCCTATTCCAGAGGGACCTTCCGCGGCTCTTCACTGGCTCTGATGTCACCGAAGGCATCTTCCATACTGCAGGTAAATTCAGCACCAATCAGCACCACCATCCACGATACATAAACCCACAAAAACAGTATTGGCAGCACGGCCAGCGCACCGTATATCACCTGATATGAAGTAAAGTTAGTAATATAAAGAGCAAACCCTTTTTTCGTGAACTCAAAGCAGATAGTCGCGACGACCGCACCGATGAGAGCGTGGGAATAGCGCACACGGCGGTTGGGCACCAGCAGGTAAAGAATCACGAAAGCCAGCAGTGCAGCGAAACTCGGGATCAGAGTGAGCATAAAGGTACCCACGCCGGGCGTGTATTCTTCAGCAAACTCCGCCACGCCAACCAGATATGAGCTGATTGCCACGCTGGAGCCCATGAGCATGGGTCCCAGAGTAATCACCATCCAGTAGATGGCAAAAGTATAAATAACCGGCCGGTCGCTTTGCGTACGCCAGATACGGTTCAGGGTCTTATCCACATTTGAAATCAGCAGCAGGGCGACGACCAGTAACGACAAAATACCCACAGCCCCCATTTCCGAGGCATTGGAAACAAAATCGGTCATGTACTGCTGGACGACATCGCCGGCAGTTGGGACAAAATTAGAGAAAACGAATTGTTCCAGTTTACTGCGTACTGATGCAAAAGCCGGGAAGGCTGACATAACAGTAAATGTCACCATGATGAACGGCACCAGTGACAGCAGTGTCACGTACGCCAGGTGTCCGGCCGAGATAGTAATGTTGTCCGCTTTACAGCGGCGCAGAAAAATATGGAAGAAGGCATTGAGTGCGGGACGTTTGTCATTCCACAGCTTTACCCAGCGATTATCTGTCAAAACAGACTCCTTTCAAACTGCACGGATAGTTTCATGCTTGTACAGTGTAACCATTCGTAGTCATGGGGGGAATGTTTTGTTGATTTCTCAGCAGATTGTAATCTCTGGCGCAGTGGCGAATTGACGAGAATAGTCAGGTATCGTAGCGATAAGGAGGAGGAGGCTAGGGGAAAAACCGTCTGCAGCAAGGATGCTGCAGTCGAGCCTCCAGGGATGGAGTTCCGGCGTGTTTTTCCCCTAGCCTCCGCATCCAGCGGAGATACCGTAATACGTCCGCCTCTCGTTAGCCGGCGCGAACGCCCAGCATGTGGCAGATGGCGTAGCTGAGTTCGCAGCGGTTCAGGGTGTAGAAGTGGAAGTGTTTCACCCCTTCTTTCGCCAGCACTTTTACTTGCTCCATGGCGATGTTTGCGCCAATCAGATTACGTGTTGCCTGGTCATCGTCATCCAGCCCTTCGTACATCTTGTGCAGCCAGCCCGGTACGTGAACATTGGTGAAACCGGCAAACTTAATCAGTGTCTGATAATTCGTCACCGGCAGGATCCCGGGAACGATATCCAAATCGATACCGGCTGCAGCAGCACGGTCACGGAAACGCAGGTAAACACTGGTGTCAAAAAAGAACTGAGTAATTGCTTCAGAAGCCCCGGCTTCCGCTTTACGCTTCAGGTTAAGCAGGTCGAACTGGGCATTCGGTGCTTCCGGATGTTTTTCCGGATAGGCAGCAACGGAAATATCAAAGTCTGCTACGTCTTTCAGCAGTGCCACCAGATCAGAAGCATACATTTCGGTTTTATCTACGCCCTTCGGTAAATCGCCACGCAGAGCAACAATGCGGCGAATACCCGAATCCCAGTATTCCTGAGCAATTTGTTTGAGTTCATCACGGCTTGCGTCCACACAGGTCAGGTGAGGGGCTGCCTGTACACCGGTTTGTTGTTGAATGCGTTTAACAACATCATGGGTACGGTCACGCTCACCACTGTTTGCACCGTAGGTCACAGACATATAAGAAGGCTTAAGAGGCGCCAGGCGTTCAACAGATTTCCACAGCGTTTGTTCCATCTTTTCCGAGTTAGGCGGAAAAAATTCAAAAGAGACATCAATGTCACGCAATTCGGACAATGACTGGTTTAAGGCGTCGATACCTTGTGCATAGGAAACCATTTTGTTGACTCACTCAATTCTTTGGACGTTTAGACGTCTAAACTAATTAATATATGTCTGGACGTCAAGAGGTTTACACGGCTTAATTGACCTTTTCGCTACATTGTTTAGAATTTCCGCTTATAAAGTAAAATAACAGGCAGTCCGAGATTTCACATGGCAGAATGGAATGGTAAGTATATACACCCTTACGCAGAGCATGGAAAAAAGAGTGAGCAAGTAAAGAAAGTCACTGTTTCTATTCCGATTAATGTGCTTAAGGTGCTCACAGACGAGCGAACCCGCAGACAAATTAATAACCTGCGTCACGCGACGAATTCAGAGTTACTGTGCGAAGCATTCCTTCATGCTTTCACCGGGCAGCCGCTGCCTGACGACGACGATTTGCGCAAAGATAACCCTAACCGTGTTCCTGCCGTTGCAAGGAAAATGATGGAAGAGATGGGGATCGACCCCACCGCCGACAACGAAGAAGAATAAAGTAAAGCCAGAGCGAATCACTCTGGCTTTTTTGTATCAGGGGCAAGCTTAGTCTTGTCTGGCTGAGGGCGGCTCGATTTTTTGCAATTCGAACAGGGGCCGGAAAGTTGAACGGAACAGGAGCACAATACCCAGGCTCATTACTCCGCCCGCAACCGCGCAGGCTACCGGACCAACAGCTGCCGTCACCGAACCACTTCTGAAATCTCCGAGTTCGTTGGAAGACGCGATGAACAGGGAGTTCACTGCACTCACCCGGCCACGTAGAGCGTCCGGTGTCATAATTTGTACCACTGAGCTTCTGATCACCACACTTATCATGTCTGAACCGCCATAAATCAGCAAAGCGAAGCAAGCCACATAAAGATTTTGTGAAAAGGCAAAGCCGATAATAGAAAAGCTGAAAAGGATCAGTGACCAGAACAGCAGCGGGCCGTTGCGTTCAATAGCCCGTTTACGTCGTACCATTGTCAGACCGATAAGCGTCGCACCCACAGCCGGCATGGCCCGCAATAAACCCAGTGTTTCCGGACCTTCATGTAAGACGTCTTTCACAAACACAGGTAATATGGCCATGACACTGCCACAAAGTATAACCACAAGATCAGTAAACAGCGCTCCGCGGACAACGTTGTTGTGCATCAGGTATTCCACACCGCTGAATATGTCTTTGAGCGCCAGTTTGCGCTCTGAATGAATGTTCAGAGCAGGCAACAAAGAAAAGCCACCCAGTGTAAACAGGCCGAAAATGATGAGCACCCAGTAGAGCTGACGGTCGAGCGCTGCCAGTAACACACCCGCGAGGAAAGGCCCCACGGTTAAGGCGATATTCCAGATAGAGCTTATGGCAGCCACCGCACGCCCCAGATGATCCGTGCTGACGATATTCGGCAACACAGACTGAATGGCCGGTGCGAAGAAAGCCCGCCCTGCGCCTAATACCGATAACGAGCAAAACAGCGCCCATTTATTCAGTTCCGGCTGATTCATCAGCAAAGCGACGGCCAGCACCACCAGTAACTGTAATCCGGCAGAAATTAACAGAATACTTTTGCGGGAAAAGTTGTCTGCAGCCCAGCCCGCCACGAGGAATAAACTGATTACCGGCACAATCTGAAAAATGCCTACCAGTGCCAGGTCAAAGGCCTCGCCGGTGGCTTCATATAAATGCCAGCCGATGCTGACTGCCATAGTTGAGCCGATAAGCGTGGTAGCTATTCGTCCGATGATGAGCCCGATAAGTGCTTTTGACCACATGAAATCTTTGTCCGTCAGATTAGGGGAAGCGGGAAGATAAACGAAAACGGGCCGGTAGTGTAACCGGCCCGTAACAAATGAAGTCAGTCTGCTTCAATCAGTCTTTGTTACCCGTGTATTTTGCCGGTAAGGATTCAACACCGGCAACGCCTGAGTCAATCGCTGCCTGTGCTACGGCACTGGCAATACGGTGAAGCAAACGGGGATCCATTGGTTTAGGAATGATGTAATCTTTACCAAATGTCAGCGATGCTGATTTACTGGCTTTCAATACTTCTTCAGGCACAGGCTCTTTCGATACTGAACGTAAAGCTTCTACCGCAGCAACTTTCATTTCGTCATTAATGGTCGAAGCACGCACATCCAGCGCACCACGGAAAATGAACGGGAAGCACAGTACGTTGTTCACCTGGTTGGGGTAATCTGAACGGCCTGTGGCCATGATCAAGTCACTGCGTACCTCATGGGCCAGTTCCGGTTTAATTTCCGGATCAGGGTTTGAGCAGGCGAATACCACCGGGTTTGGTGCCATCAGTTTCAGCGTTTCTGGAGGCAGTACGTCAGGGCCGGAAACACCGACAAAAATATCCGCACCATCCATAACATCGTCAAGGGTACGTTTGTCCGTGTTGTTGGCGAACAACATTTTGTGTTCCGTGAGATCGTCACGGCGGGTATGAATCACCCCTTTACGATCGAGCATATAAATGCGTTCACGCTGGGCGCCGCACTTGATCAGCAGCTCCATACAGGCAACGGCGGCAGCACCGGCTCCCATACAAACAATTTTGGCGTCTTCGATGTTCTTGCCCTGAATTTCCAGCGCGTTGAGCATACCGGCCGCTGTTACAATGGCGGTACCGTGTTGATCGTCATGGAATACCGGAATCTTGCAGCGTTTGATCAGTTCCTGCTCGATTTCGAAACATTCCGGCGCTTTGATATCTTCAAGATTAATACCGCCGAACGTATCAGCGATATTGGCAACCGTGTTGATGAATTCTTCAGTAGTCCGGTGTTTAACTTCAATATCGATGGCATCCAGTCCGGCAAAACGCTTAAACAGTAACGCTTTACCCTCCATCACTGGTTTTGATGCCAGCGGACCTAGATTACCTAATCCGAGAATGGCCGTACCATTACTGATTACTGCAACCATATTACCTTTGGCGGTATAGCGGTATGCTGCATCCGGATCTTCGGCAATTTCACGTACCGGCTCGGCCACGCCGGGGCTGTAGGCCAGTGCTAAATCATCTACGCTGTCAGCCGGAGTCGACAGTTCTACCTTTATTTTGCCCGGAGTAGGGTATTCGTGGTAATCCAGGGCGCGTTGTCTGAAATCTGACATTCTTTTGTGTGTCCTTCTCAGGGTTTGGTCTTTGCACAACTACTACTTGTCGTTACTGCGCTAATCTCTTGTTTTCTTTATAAAGCGCAGCTTGCGACAAATGTAACACAACGCCTTTCACAGTACATATCTGATCAGGAGCTATCTTATGCTTACTTTAGTTGCCGGAGGGCGGCTTCACAAAACGGAATTATCAATGCCGACTATTGATGAAATTTATAAGTTAACTTTAATTTATAATTTATTTTATATGGCTGGACGGTGAGGCGGGCCGGTGAGTAAAGCGTGACGGGACAAGCACGGGTTAAGTATGTTAAGTAACGGATTTAAGGCACAAAAAAAGCGCCGTAAAGGCGCTTTTTTCGCAATTCAATGCCGGACTTATTTTTTGCCCAGTGCACCAAAACGCTTCTTGAAGCGGTCAACACGACCACCAGTATCAACGTTACGCTGCTTACCAGTGTAGAACGGGTGGCAGTTTGAACATACGTCCAGGTTCAGTTCTTTACCTGCAGTAGAACGTACTTTGATAACATTACCGCAAGAGCAAGATGCAGTAATTTCTTCGTATTTAGGGTGAATACCTTCTTTCATGGGTTACCTCATTATATAAGGCCGTATCGCAATCCAGCCCGAAGCTGAACACCATACGCAACTATATTCAATACAAGGCACAACTGGCCTTGCCGTAAAGAGCGGCGCATATTAATGTATGACGCCGTTTTGATCAAGAACGATAAGTAAAAAAGTGCGGAAAATATAGGCAGATTATGCGTTTTGTTGAGGTGGCGGTTCCTGTACCGTTACGACAAGCTTTTACCTACTCCTGTGACACACTGCCGGAAGCAGGCTGCAGGGTCAGTGTGCCTTTCGGCCCCCGCACATTAACCGGCGTTGTTCTGGGAGAGGCGGAAACGCCGGAGAACAGCGGAAAAATCAAACCGGTTCACCATGTCATTGATGACAGGCCGGTGCTCGACAGTGTGATGCTGAAACTGTGTCACTGGTTATCCCAATATTATCTTCATCCGGTGGGTGAGGTTATTCACACTGTATTACCTGTCCTGCTGCGCAAGGGCGAACCGGCGAATCCGGTGGATGAAATCTGGTGGCATGCCGGCGATAACATTGATGAAAATCTGGCGTCCCTGAAGCGGGCGAAACGCCAGTATGCTTGTCTTGAGGCACTGGCGGATGAGCCTGTGCGCGAAGGCGATCTCAAAAACACCTTTCCTTCCGCCATCATCAGCGCACTGGAAGAGAAAGGCTTTGTGTACAGCGAAAGTAAACCGCCACCCTTGCGACCGAAAATGTGGCTCGATTATTTTCATGTCGGCAAAAAGCCGTTGCCTGATAAAGAGCAGGCGGTTGCCATCAGCGCGTTGTCGCAACAGGCCGGCAAGTTTGCGCCTTTTTTGCTGGAAGGGATCACCGGAAGCGGTAAAACCGAAGTTTACCTGCAGGCCATTGAAGATATTCTTTCTGCAGGTAAACAGGTATTGATTCTGGTACCGGAGATTGGCCTTACTCCGCAGACGGTTACCCGTTTTGCCAACCGCTTTGGTATCGATATTGGCGTATTACATTCCCAATTGAATGACAAAGATCGCCTTTCAGTCTGGCAGCGTGCGCGGGAAGGTGAACTGGGCATCATTATTGGTACCCGGTCTGCGATTTTTACGCCGATGAAATTTCCTGGCATGATCATTGTGGACGAAGAACATGATGATTCATTCAAACAGCAGGACGGACTGCGATATCACGCCCGGGATCTCGCAGTCATGCGCGCCAGCACCGAACACATTCCTCTTATTCTGGGTACCGCGACGCCTTCACTGGAAACACTGAACAACGCTCTGGCGAAGCGCTATGGTCATCTGCAACTGACCCGGCGGGCCGGCGGCGCTTCGAACACCCATCAGCAGGTACTGGATGTACGGGACCAGCGGATGCAGTTTGGTATTGCCGATGGCATGCTGAGCATCATGCGCCAGCATTTGTCGATGGGAAATCAGGTACTGGTATTTGTTAACCGGCGGGGGTACGCACCGGCATTGCTCTGCCATCATTGTGGTCATTCTTATGATTGCCGCCGGTGCGAACGGCCCTACACGGTTCACCGCACCCAGCAACGTTTGCAGTGCCATCATTGCGGTGGCGCCAGACCGGTACCCCGCCAGTGCGAACATTGCGGTGAAAATAAACTGATTACTGCCGGCGTGGGAACGGAGCAGATTGAAGATGGTCTGGCGAAGTTGTTCCCCGCCGTGAAGCAAATCCGTATCGACAGCGACTCGGTGCGGGGCAAAGATAAGTTGCAACGTTCTCTGGATGACATTAACGCGCAGAAGTATCAATTGCTGATTGGTACGCAGATATTGTCGAAAGGGCATCATTTTCCCCATGTAACACTGGTAGTTGTACTGGACTGCGACGGCGCCTTATTCAGCGCTGATTTTCGTGCCAGTGAAAAACTGGCGCAACTGGTTACTCAACTGGCGGGGCGCGCAGGCAGGGCATCGAAGCCGGGGGAAATGTGGTTACAAACGCATAATCCGGGACACCCGTTGCTACAGGATTTAGTGCACAACGGTTACGGGCATTTTGCCCGCCAGGCGCTGGAAGAAAGAAAGTTATCATGGATGCCGCCCTTTCAGTCTCAGGCGGTGATCCGGGCTGAAGCCACTAATGCTGAACAGGCGTGGGATTTTCTTGAACAGGCGGGGGCGATGTTGCAAAGTCCGTCGGTGAGATTAAACGGGCCGCTTCCCTGTCTGATTGAGAAGCGTCAGGGGCGCTACCGTTTTATGCTGGTCCTGCAGTCAGCGAGGCGTAATGATATCAACGGGTTACTCAGAAAAGCCTTACCGGTATTATCAGCGATGCCGGCGGCAAGCCGTGTTCGCTGGTCACTGGATGTTGATCCCTCTGACTTCAGTTAGTATTCGCATCTTAACGCATATAGCGGCAGCATTTTCGGAAAATTCACGATACACTGCTGTGCGGTTTCACCGGAAAGCGCTGATTTAATCACGTGATAATCAGCCAGCAGGTGATGCTTTTTTTCAAACAATATTTGACGGGATATTACGCCGGATATGGCACAACGTGATTATGTAGCTCGTGGTCGTGCGCCACAAAATAAAAAGAACAACAATAAACGCAAGCCGCCTTCGCCGGAGACGAACCGGACTAAGATTTGGGCACGTCTGGTGGTTGTGGTGATCGCTATTCTGGGTCTGATTTATTTCCTGTTCTCGATTAAAGACAATGTTGATGAAACGGCTGACTCGCCGATGGAACCACTACCGCAAATTGTCGAAGAAGAGGAATTGCCTGAGCTGCCTAAGGAAGAATGGGAGTACATTAAATCCTTACCCGGCTACGAAGTCGAAGTGGAAGTAGCGGAGCAACAAAAATCCGACAAACTGTATTTACTCCAGTGTGGTTCATTCCGCACCCGCTCGCAGGCTGAAGAAATGAAAGCCAAAATCGCCTTTCAGGGTCTTGAAGCACAGGTCCGGGCCACTACCGGCTCTAACGGTGAATGGTTCCGTGTCATCATGGGGCCGTTACAAACCAAACGTGATGCAGAAAGAGCAAGACACAGTCTGAGAAAAGTAAACATCACCACCTGCATGATCCTGTACTGGAATCTTTAAGGTAGAGAAACCGGCCCTTTGGGAAGGTGAGCCTTTCTGGCCGGGGCCGGCATTACCGGCGATAACTCGCCGTGAACCCATCCCTGGGGGCTCGACAACCGCATCCATGCGGTTGACGGTTCTCGCCGGTAATACCTTATCCCGTCCACAGGATCACCAAGTTCCCTGCAGTAGCTTTCCTGCTGCTGACGGTTTGTAATGGCTTCGTCCTGCTCCGTCTGCGGGCCTGACACCGGTCTTTATTGATGCTGGTGGATTGTCCCTTGAAAAAATCATCTCTTCCCCCACTTATCTCTTCATTGAAATTAATTTGCTGCGCGACAGCCAGCGACACCCGGAATATGGGGAAAGTGTAGTGACTACAATTGTATCTGTAAGACGCGACAATCAGGTCGTCATTGCCGGAGACGGACAGGTTTCTCTGGGCAATACTGTAATGAAAGGCAACGCGAAAAAAGTGCGTCGCCTGTACCATAATAAAGTGCTGGCGGGTTTTGCCGGTGGTACTGCTGATGCATTTACGCTGTTCGAGCGTTTTGAATCTAAACTCGAGATCCATCAGGGGCACCTTACGCGTGCAGCGGTGGAACTGGCTAAAGACTGGCGTACTGACAGGGCGCTGCGTAAGCTCGAAGCGTTACTGGCGGTGGCTGATGAAACGGCATCTTTCATCATTACCGGTAACGGTGATGTAGTGCAGCCTGAAAACGATTTAATTGCCATTGGTTCCGGCGGTGCTTATGCGCAGGCGGCTGCAACGGCTCTGCTGGCAAATACTGAATTGTCAGCCCGTGAAATAGCAGAAAAGAGTTTAACCATCGCAGGGGACATCTGCGTATATACCAACCATCACCAGACGGTTGAAGTACTGGATTATTGATCGACTGCAGGCCGTATCACGGTCATGCAGCCGGTAGCTGAGCACCATCAGCGTTAGTAAGAGAAGGTTTATTATGTCTGAAATGACACCCAGAGAAATTGTTCACGAGTTAGATCGCCATATCATTGGTCAGCAGGACGCAAAACGCGCCGTGTCTATCGCCCTGCGTAACCGCTGGCGCCGGATGCAACTGCCGGAAGAGCTTCGCGTTGAAGTCACGCCTAAGAATATTCTGATGATTGGTCCTACCGGTGTGGGTAAAACTGAAATTGCCCGCCGCCTGGCCAAACTGGCAAATGCCCCTTTCATTAAGGTTGAAGCCACGAAGTTCACTGAAGTGGGCTATGTTGGTAAAGAAGTTGAGACGATCATCCGCGATCTGACAGATATCGCGGTAAAGCTGACTAAAGAGCAGGAAATGACGAAGGTCAAATTCCGTGCTGAGGAAGCGGCGGAAGAGCGTGTATTGGATGCTTTATTGCCACCACCGGAAGACGTGTGGGGTAAAAAAGAGCAGGTTGAAGATCGTGGCACCCGTCAGGCATTCCGTAAAAAGCTCCGTGAAGGTCAACTGGACGACAAAGAAATTGAAATCGATGTTGCACTGCCGCAAATGGGTGTTGAAATCATGGCGCCTCCGGGCATGGAAGACATGACTAATCAACTGCAGTCGATGTTCCAGAACCTGAACTCTGACTCGCAGAAGAAAAAGAAAAAACTGAAAATCAAAGATGCGCTGAAAATGCTTACTGAAGAGGAAGCTGCCCGTCTGGTGAATCAGGAAGATCTGAAAGAAAAAGCGATTCATGCTGTTGAACAGCATGGCATAGTGTTCATTGATGAAATCGACAAGATTTGTAAGCGTGAAGGCAATAACTCTGCAGATGTGTCCCGTGAAGGTGTGCAACGGGATCTGCTACCGCTGGTGGAAGGCTCTACTGTATCGACTAAGCACGGTATGGTGAAAACTGACCACATGTTGTTTATCGCATCCGGTGCTTTCCAGATGAGCAAGCCGTCGGACCTGATTCCAGAGTTGCAGGGCCGTCTGCCAATCCGTGTTGAACTGTCAGCACTGAAAGTGGAAGACTTTAAACGTATTCTGACTGAACCGAATGCAGCACTGACAGAGCAGTATCGTGCACTTATGGCTACAGAAGGCGTGACAATTAAGTTTGAAGAGTCTGGCATTCAGCGCATTGCTGAAGCGGCCTGGCAGGTAAACGAGCGCCTTGAGAACATTGGAGCCCGCCGACTGCACACGGTGCTGGAGCGTTTGATGGAAGATATTTCTTTCGATGCATCCGAGAAGTCCGGTGAAACCTTTACTATCGATGCAGCCTATGTGGACTCACACTTAGAAACGCTGGTAGACAACGAAGATCTCAGCCGCTTTATTCTGTAAGGCTCTGTTTGTTACTTACCACATGAGTCGCTGCCGGGCTGAACGGTAGCAGTTCATCAATAACACTAAAACGCGCGACTGTCTGACGGTTGCGCGTTTTTTATTGCCTGCAAAGTTGATAGCGTCGAATACGTCAGGTTTCTTTCTGGTTATTTGTATAAAATGGAATTAGTAACCCGCAATCTTTGTGGAAAATGAAAAGGTTGAGCAATGCCGGTTAATGCCAAAACAGAAGATTTAGAAGCCTTTGTAACGGTGGTGGATACCGGTGGTTTCTCTGCCGCCGCAGCGCTGCTGGATCAGCAGGTTGCCAGGGTATCACGCTCGGTAACGCGGCTGGAAAAGACTCTCAATGTTACTCTGTTCAACCGCACCACCAGACGGGTAGAGCTGACGGAAGAAGGTGAGCTTTTCCTGCGTTACGCCAGAGACGGTCTGAACATGCTGGAAAAAGGCGAGGAGGCATTGCGACTGCTGGGGCGGACACCCTCAGGCAAGCTGCGGGTTGATGCAGCCAGTCCGTTTGTATTTCATCAGCTGACACCGTTAATAGACGGGTTCTGCCGCACCTATCCGGATATATCCCTGGAGCTGACCAGTCACGACAGCATCATTGACTTACTGGAGCATAAAACCGATATCGCCATTCGTATCGGCGATTTAAGCGACTCCAATCTCCATGCCAGAAAGTTAGGGCGAAGCCGGTTACATGTAGTGGCAAGTCCGCAATACCTGGCTAAACATCCGGTCAGCGGCGATATTACAAGCCTTTCGCAGCATCGTTTAATCGGTTTCAGTGATGCGCCGCATTTAAATAACTGGCCACTTAAAAGTCCTCAGCAGCTTACATTTGCCATCAGTGCCTCAAGCGGTGAAACCGTGCGGCAACTTTGCATGGCTGGGCAGGGGCTGGCGATGCTCTCACACTTTATGACGTATGAAGATATTGAGGCCGGCCGGTTGGTGCCTGTGCTGACAGACCATGTCCTGAGTCCGAACCGGCGGGAACTGGTACAGGCGGTATATTACCGTAACAGTGCCGTGTCTTCCCGCATCTCTGCATTCCTGGATTATATCGCGCCGCGACTCACTCTATAATTGCAAAAATAACAAAAGTGTTTTTAATTTATTGCTGTTAATGATTTAAATAAGCTGCGATATGCTTCATCCATTGAAAATGGAAGGAGGCTTTATGAGTCTATTATTTAACAGTATTTCACTGGCCGGTAAAACGCTGAAAAACCGTATTGTCATGCCCCCGATGACCCGCTCACGGTCAACGCAGCCAGGTGATGTCGCCAACGATTTAATGGCCACTTACTATGCCCAGCGTGCCAGTGCCGGTTTGATTATCAGTGAAGGTACGCAAATCAGCGAACTGGGCAAGGGCTACGCCTGGACCCCGGGTATCTACACCGGAGCGCAAGTCAAAGGTTGGAAAAAGGTCACAGATGCCGTTCACCGGGCGGGAGGTGTGATGTTTGCGCAATTGTGGCATGTTGGCCGCGTATCCCACGAAAGTAATACGGGTGGCAGGCAACCGGTTTCTTCTTCAGCGCTTCAGGCTGAGGGCGTGAAGGTATTTATCAACGAAAATAACTCACCGGGTTTTGTTCAGTCTTCTGTACCCAGAGCACTCAGTAAAGAAGAAATCAAAGCGGTCGTTGAAGAGTACCGGCACGCGGCGCAATGTGCCAAAGATGCCGGATTTGATGGCATCGAACTGCATGGAGCCAATGGCTATCTCATCAACCAGTTTCTTGATTCACAAGCCAACAACCGTACTGATGAATACGGCGGCAGCCTGGAGAACCGTCTGCGGTTCCTGAAAGAAGTCGTGTCTGCCGTCAGCACAGTGTTCGACAGCCGCGCAGTGGGGATCCGTCTGGCTCCGCTGACGACGTTGAACGGTGCGGTAGATGAAAACCCTGAACAGACCTACGTTGAAGCGGTGCGGGCATTGAATGATTTAAAGGCCGGCTACGTACATATCGCTGAAGCAGACTGGGATGACGCGCCGGAAATGGCGGTAAGTTTTAAACAGGCCATCCGCGAAGCGTTTGACGGTATTTTGATTTATGCCGGCAAATATACCCGTGATCGCGCTGAACGGGCGCTGGAAGAAGGCTGGGCTGATATGATTGGTTTCGGTCGTCCCTTTGTATCGAATCCCGATCTGCCTGCCCGTTTACAACACGGCATCGCGCTGGCGGAGCATGATCCTGATACCTTGTTCGGTGGCGCAGAGAAAGGTTATACCGATTATCCAGTCGCGTCATAACGGTTATCTGAGATAACCGGCTCCATCAACAGCAGCGGACTAGTGTTCCGCTGTTGTTATCAGCGCCCGGCATAAGGTTTCAGTGAGCGGGTGCTGTGTTTCATGTTCAAATTTTAAAAAGTACGGGCAGGGATTCGCTTCAAGGAAGATAAACTCGCCTTTACTGTTACACCGCCAGTCAATGGCACACCATTTCATCCCGAAAGCGGCGCAAATTGTTCTGGCCAGTGAGCGGATATCCTCAGGGATGTCTGTAGCCTGCGCCTCTGCGCACTCATCGGTACGGTAATCCGGCTTATCCGAATAGATAACACCGGAAAAAACCTCATCACCAATAACGTACGTGCGCACATCAAGCCCGTCAATCCGGGCCTGTAACGTCACCGCACCGGTATCCTGCTGATGCAAATGTTCACTGATATACACGCCATGCTGACGAAGCAAGGTGGTGTGGGCACCACCGGAAACCGGTTTGATAATGACATCCTGAAACTGCTCAGCGAAGTGTTTGAGGGCTGTGGCATCATTGCTGATGAGTGTCTCGGGAATGGTAGCGCCCAGTGCTGATGCTGTTTGCAATTGCACGGGCTTGGCCTGGTGAAAACGAATGGCGCTCAGCGGGTTAAACCAGCGCTCAGGCTGATGATAAAAAAGCGGTGACAGTGCACTGATTTGATTTTTACCGGCAACAGGATTTGCTGCCGGTGGAGCTGAAAAGCGCTGCCACCAAAAGGCGCCGGCTTCGTCAATATCCACGTATTCGTTATCGACAACAAGGGTGAAGGCATTTTTAAGCGGTTGCCATTGCAACTTTAACTGATCGCCCAGGTTCGCCGTATTGAGGATCAGTGTTTCTTCCTGTAGGTCGTGAAGTGTTGTTACTACATGCTGTAGTTGATGGTCTGATTCATCACCCAGACAAAGAATCATACATTACGTCCTTTTAAAAATGATGCTGACGCCAACAGGAGCGGGAGACAACCCTGTCCGCGCAGCATCATCAGGCCTGAAATCAGTAAACCGATTCTTCCGGGTAATCGCCACCATTTTCACCCAGCGCCAGGGTGAAATAGCGGGGCGGGATTAAAATGGCTTTGGCTTCTGTGACCGGCGTAGTTTTTATAAGACCGGCGCCTGATACTTCGCAGGCTTCTTCATTCGTTAACGGGCGTGGTGTAGTTGTTTCTTTCATGATGTTCTCCTTGAACAGGTTATTTTTCCGTTACGGGTTTCGTTGCGCATAACTCACAACTGGTTTTAGTTTACCGGGTCTTCCGGCGCTGTCTTCTGGCTAAAAGTCCGGTTATCACCCACGCCGGGTTTCAGGTAGGGCGACTGGCCGACTGTGTCTGAAACCCCTTGCAGGTAGCAGGTTAAAATGGTCTCGCGCAGACTCATTATCCAGCACAAATTAAACGTTAAACCCACCACCCACATATCGGGTAATGTACTGGTAATCGCGAAATACAACAGGCAGCACAGCGAAGCTGCCGCCATGGGAATGAGACTGTTCATAAACAGGACTTCAGTCTCAAACGCCACGGTTTTATTGATACGAAAGGACATTGCTACCCCTCTTGCTCTGTCCGTGTACCGGGCTGATGAAACTGGCGGTAGTAACTCGCCATCAGTGAGGTGCGGTTGTGGATATCCAGCTTGCGGTAAATGTTGGCGCAGTGAAATTTCACTGTCCTCTCGCTGATAAATAGCTGGGAAGCGATTCGCTTATTCGGCAGCCCTTCCATAATTTTATGGGCAACCTGCAGTTCCCGGCGGGAAAGCTGCTCCAGGCGATCATTGATAGGGGTTGGATTAGTCATGACTCTCTCCTTGTTGTTCAATAACGGGGTTGGTACTGACGGGGTAGATTTCGGTTAATTGGCCTGCTTCAAGCCGGAACACACGGTCTGCCATGGCGATGGTTTGCGGCCTGTGGGCGATAATAATGCGGGTGATGTTCAGCTGTTTCAGGTTGTGGTTTACCTGTGCTTCGTTGTGCATATCAAGGTGACTGCTTGCTTCATCGAGGAACAGGATCTGCGGCCGTTGATACAGTGCCCTGGCCAGCATAATCCGCTGGATCTGACCGCCGCTCAGGGTGCTGCCCATGTCGCCGACCAGTGTCTGGTACTGCATTGGCATGGCTACAATGTCATCGTGAATACAGGCCAGTTGTGCCGCGCCTGCTGCCCGCTGAATATCAGGGGAATCACAATAGCCGGCTATATTTTCAAGAATGCTTCCGTTGAGCAGGGCGTCATCCTGATAAACCGCAGAGGATACGCCTTTCAGTGCGCCCTGACTGACAGGCTTTGTGCCGAAATATACTGAGCCTGAACTGAGCGGGTGTATACCGGTAATACATTTAAGTAACGTTGATTTTCCGCAGCCGCTTGCGCCGGTGATCGCTATGGCTTCGCCGGGGGCAACGGTCAGGTCGATATTTTCAAGTACCGGTGCTGAAAAGCTGTCGTAAGCATAGCTGACCTGTCTGAGGGATAAGGTTGCCGGGCCGGCATTATCCGTGCCGTCAACACTGGAAATGGCAACAGGTACGTCTTCACATTCAGCTAGCACCACATCTGACAGCCGGTCAATGTGCAGCGATAACATACGCCATTCCAGTGCGGTGGTGATCAGACTTTCAGCGGCGGTAACAAAGCGGTTTTTGTAGCTGATAAACGCATACAGCATACCGGTGGTCAGTGCATTTTCCATAGCCATCTGTGCGCCAAGGTAAATCACTACAATGTTTTCAGCACCGGTGATGACCTGTTTGGCAATGCTGGTACGCAAACCCCATTTGCCGATACTGATGTCTGCATTTAAGGATGATGTCAGCCGGTTCAGCCAGTGGCCGTGGCGGCTCGCCTCCAGGTTAAATTGCTTGATTGTCTGAATGGCCCGCATGGATTCGATGAAGTGCGTTTGCTCCTTTGAAGCCAGCTCCAGTTTGTCGGCGTGATGAGGCCGGACGCAATGCCAGGCAAACACGCGGAACAGCGCGTACAGAAAGGTGATAACAATGACTACCGTGGCCAGAAGCGGCGCATAAACATACATGACTGCCACTGTCACCAGTGCCATCAGTCCGTCCATGATCACAGTAATGAAGCTGGCAGTGAGAAAATCCCGCAATGCATTTAATGAACTGAAACGGGAAATAATGTCGCCGGTATGCCGGCTGTGAAACCATTTTAGCGGCAGTTGCAGTAAATGACTGAATACCCTGGCGCTCATCAGCAATTGCAGGCGGCTGGTGAAGTGTAAAAGGATATGCTGGCGTAACGCTGAAGTCAGACATTCAATTAACAGAAAAAGCGCAAAGCCTATAGTTAATGCAGTCAGAAAGTCAGACGATCCTGCGGGCAGGGCATCATCTACCACCATTTGCATGTAATACGGAGACAACAGGGCAAATAACTGAATAAGCAGGGTAATACAGAAGGTGAGCAGCAAGGTTCTGCGAAGTCCGCTGAGACCTGAGAAGAAACTGCTGATAGTGAGTTTTGGTGTAGCCGTGACCGGTGTAAAAGCCGGGGCCGGAGAGAGTTCAAGCGCAATGCCGGTGAAATGAGCGGAAAAACGGGATACCGGCATTTTACGCTTACCCGTGGCTGGGTCATGAATGGTTACACTGTTTTTATTCACCGAGGTGAGTACCACAAAATGCTTCATATCCCAGTGAACTATGCAGGGCAATTGCAGCTTTGGCAGGTCGTTCAGATCCAGTTTCAGCGCTCTTGCAGATAAAGAAAGGCGCTTAGCGATGGTAATAATATCTCCCAGCGTGGCCCCTTTCAGTGACAAGCCATATTCCTGCCGGAGTTCGGCCAGTGTTCTTTTATCGCCATGGGCCTGCAATATCATACACAGGCAGGCCAGTCCGCATTCTGCGGCTTCCGCCTGATACACCACCGGTGTTTTAACAGAACGGCGAAGGGAAGGGAGCGGGTTTGCTGATAAGAGGGCCTGCATTACCACGCTCCTTTTACAGACAGTAACGGTGCGAAAAGCCATTCAATCAGGCTGGACTCCCGTGTCGTTACATCGGCACTGAAGGTCATGCCACTTCTCAGTGGTGTTTCCTGTCCGTAGGTGGCGATGCTTTGTTTATTCAGCGACACCTGAACCAGATATGCCGGTTCGTCTGTGGTGACAGGAAACCATTGCTTACTCTGTGGCTGGATAAGATCGTCGGATATTTGCGTAATAACACCGTCAACGGTGCCGTATTGCTGATAAGGAAATGCATCCAGTTTAATTCGGACTGACTGACCCTGTTGCAGTAAACCTGCCGACCGGGCTGGCAGTAACACCTTGCCGGTAAGGGTGTCAGAAGAGGGTTGTATGTTCAGTAAAGGTTTAGACGTATTGATGAAGTCTCCGCTACGTACAGACAAATCGGATACGACACCAGCTCTTGATGCGGTAATTACCTTCTTGTGCTGACTGTCCCACTGCAGCATCTGATTGCGTAATGCACTGAGTTGATGCTGAAGATCAAGGCGCTCCTGCTCCTGACTGGCGGGGAGCCTCGCCAGCTCATGGCGATTTTCTTCAAGGTAGGCGAGCTTACTTTCACGCTCCCGCTGGTATTCCAGTAATTCCTGCTTTAGCGATAACACAGCACGGGCGGCACTGAGATGTTCATTTTTCGCCAGTAATCTGGCATCGGCGAGTGTTGCCATCGAGTTAGCAGACGTTTCTGCCAGAGCGATCCGTTGGCCTACCAGCTCAATGAGTCCGTTAAGTTTGCTAATATCCCGCTCCAGTTGCGTGCCGGTATTTCTGGTCGTAGCAATAGCCAGCTTATGGGCAATTTTAAGGTAGCGGAGTTGTTGTTCAAGCTGTTCCTGCTGAACTTCATACTGACTGTGCACCGCAAAATGCACGTCTTCGCCGGAGCCCAGCGTCTGGCCGCTGTTGATTTGAAGTAAGGGGGTTCCCGCCTCAACCTCATCGCCATTTTTCACGAGAATGGCGGCAACCCGTCCGCCGGTATTGTCCGGATAAACCGGCGTACTGCCCTCTGACATTTCCAGCCAGCCGTTAATCCGGGTGAAGGTTTTGTATTCCTGACTATTCAGATACCAGGCCATCACGATGACCCAACCTGTTACCATCAGGCTGATCATCCTGACAGGCAAAGACGGTAAAACAAATACGTCTCCCTGACTGGCTGTCAGCTGATGTTGCAAAGCCTGTTGTCTGAACAGCTTGTGTTCCATGAGTTACTCCTTGGTAAATAAAAGTCCGGCAGATTACCCCTGAACAGCATCCTTAACTGATCAATTGAATCCCTGGCATCGTAGTCCCTGACACCTCCTTTTCCGGTAACAGGGGCAATCTGTCGAAAACACATCAGCGTCCTGCTGACGGAATTAAATTTACAAGAAGCAGTGCCGGAGGCTTTCAAATCACGGACACTGGATGATTTGTGTACAAAAAATGTGCGTTATGTCCGTTTTTGTTAAGTCATGTCCGTTTCAGGCAAGTCCGGAAAGGTTGATGGGGGTCAATCCGGTGGCTGGTTTGACCGGGAAAGAAGTGAAATTGTTGTTAACTGACGCTACTGTATTACATTGATAATAAGCGCGTCTCAAAAAGCGTCAGCCATTAAAAAGGAAGTGCCTCATGTTTATCCCCAGCATGCTTTTAAAGCAGTTGTATACCCACGGCAGTCTGCAAAAAACGGAAGATGGTTTGTGCTTTATGCTGAAGAACCGGTTGAAAGACGCCAGTATCAGCGAAATTTTACATATCGTGCTGGATGGCAATCATATTCCGAAAGAGAAAATCACCCTGAAAGTCGGGGCGGATATGCTGCTCTCTGCTGAGGAAATTAATGCAAAAGGGGACATTTCTTTTCCGCTACGGGAAGTTATTACGGTTTTTTTGAACGTGCGGGCAAAGGCCGGACCTGAAAAACTTAAATTGGGACTTTCTTTTAAGGCCTCACCATTCGGTAAGCTGAAGTTTGAAGTCGAAGACAACATTTCAGACATCAGTGCCAAACCGGAGGGGATCCCAAGAGATCCCCACGACGACTATCAGGCAGAAATCATCAAAGCCCGTCAGGCATATTTTGCTTCTGCAACCGGCGCGCCGGTGAATCATGTGGGCAACTATTCTATCGATCCCAACACATTAAAAGGCAATATTGAGCACTTTATTGGTGTGGCGCAGGTGCCCATTGGCATAGCGGGTCCGCTCACCATCGACGGAGAATATGCGAAAGGCGATTTTGTGGTGCCGCTGGCTACCACTGAAGGCACGCTGGTGGCGTCTTATAACCGTGGCATGAAGCTATTGAATATGAGCGGTGGCGTGAAAGCAACGGTGGTTGATGATGCCATGCAACGGGCACCGGTTTTTGTTTTTTCTGATGCGCGGGGGGCACGGGATTTCGTTAAATGGATAAATGAAAATATCGAAAAGATCCGTGATGAAGCAGAAGCAACGTCTTCGGTGGCGAAGCTCACTTACATCGACCATTTCCTGTCTAACAAATTTGCGTTTCTCCGTTTTAACTACAGGACCGGAGATGCTGCCGGTCAGAATATGGTGGGGCGCGCCACATTTGCTGCCTGTGGCTGGATCATGGATCACTACGAAGGGATTGTGAATTTTTATCTGGAGTCTAACTTTGCCACCGACAAAAAGGCCTCGCAGATAAATATTATGCGGACCCGGGGAAAACGGGTTACTGCAGAGGCTACCATTAAGCGCGAACATCTACTTAGTGTAATGCGGGTGGAGCCAAAACAAATTGATTACCATGGCAGAGTGGCTGGTATCGGTTCGTTTTTATCCGGCGTTAATAACACCGGCCTGCATTCGCCCAACGGTATCACCGCCATGTTCATTGCCACGGGACAGGATGTCGCTAATGTCTCTGAATCCTCGGCGGGGATCATGTACTCCGAACTCACCGAAGAAGGGGATTTGTACGTTTCACTGACTATCCCTTCTCTGATTGTCGCCACCTACGGCGGTGGAACCGGCATAGGTACACAGAAAGAGTGCCTGGAGCTGATGGATTGTTACGGCAAAAATAAGGTGTACAAGTTTGCCGAGATTGTAGGAGCGGTGGCACTGGCCGGAGAGATCTCGCTGGCTTCGGCCATTTCTTCATCTGACTGGGTGTCATCTCACGAACAATACGGACGAAACCGGTAAGTGAGACGCCGTTCGGGTAATATTCTGAAACTTATCTCCCTTTGCGCAGAGAACTGACCATGCAGTAAACTTTACCGGTGGCATGGTTAAGCAAACAGGGAGTGTTGCTATGCAGAAATCTGCTCAGTATCGTCTTATCTATTTCGTTCTGATGGTCGCTACATTTGCCGGCGGCTATTACTTTCTACCTGACACGATCCGGTTACCGCAGGATAAGTGGCTTACCGCACTTTTTGCAGGCTTGTATTTTATTATTTTGCCTGCAGCGTACTATGTCTGTGTTGTTGTGAAAGGCAAACAGAAACTGTGGAAAATAATCATCAGTTTTAGTCTCGCGGCGGTGGCCGCGCGGTACACCTTCCCTGAAGATCTTGCTGCTTATTTTGAGTTTATTTCCTGGCTACGTTATCCCATTGCGGCAGTGCTTATTATTCTCGAATTTGCACTGGTTTATATGGTGGTTAAAAGCTTGTGGAAAGCCCGCCATCTTCCCGGTGATCCGAGATTGCATGCTCATAAAGCGTATGCAGAGGATGACAAAAAACGAATGACTGCTGTTTTATGGGCCCATGAACCGGCATCCTGGTTTTATGCCATCCCCCGGTTTACCCGCCGGCATGTGTCGCCCGTGGGGAAACTACATACCAAATCAGACAGCGTGATTTATCAATGCGTGCTGACAGGCGGAATAGTGATGGCAGCTGCGCTCTCATACTGGCTTTTGGCTGAATGGAGTAGTACCGCAGCGGTTATCGTTTGCAGCCTGATCCTCTGGACGATGATTTCTGCCGTTGCCAGTATTCGTATAGGGAAGCATTTCTCGCTGTATATTCAGAACGATGATCTGGTTATCAATCCGGGTTTCTACAGTACCCTGTTCGCCAGGCTGTCTGCCATTGAGTCTGCAGAGGCAGGGAGCTGGAGCAGAGCTGACTGTGGTGATGCATTGATTTTGGGGCAGGGTGATAAAGCTAACGTGCGCATCCGGTTCAGTAAGCCGGCGCTGTTATATTCAATGATGGCGACATTTGAAGACTGGCAGGATGAGGTTTATCTTATTTGCCGCGATCCACAACAGGTCGCTGACAGTCTCAAACCTGCAATGGCGTTGCCAGCAGCATGAAATAAAAAGGGCGCCGTATCAGGCGCCCGTACAGGTTTAAAGTATTAATGCCTCCAGTGATACATATGCGCTTTGGCGTTGATTTCCTGCGCAGTCTCTTCCGGCATAAACAGTTTGTTATCTGCTTCGAAGAAGAACGGCTTACGCTGTTTACGGCTGCCCATTTCATTCATCGTCGCAGCTTCATAAACCCGTCCGTTCAGCACGGTATACTCAACAAATTCGCTTCTGCGGATATCGCTCAGTACATCACCGTCAATCACAACTAAGTCGGCCAGCTTACCTTTTTCTATACTGCCAAGGTCGTTACCCATGCCTAAGTGTTTTGCACCGTCAATGGTCCCGCCACGCAGGGCTTCCCATGGTGTGAAACCACCCTGAGCCATACTCCACAATTCCCAGTGAGCGGCTAAACCTTCACGCTGGCCATGGGCACCGATGTGCACGCTCACACCTTTGTCGCGCAGTGTTTTTGCATACGCTGCCACTTCGAAGTGATTGTACTGGTTATCCGGTGCGGTAGGACGGCGGATAGCACGGCTGTCGAGAATGGTTGACGGCACATAGCGTAGCAGGCGCTCGTTCTTCCACACTTCAGTTCTGTCGTACCAGTACTCTTCGCCCATCAGGCCGCCATATGACACCACGAAGGTTGGTGTGTAACCCGATTCTGTGGCTGCCCATAACTGGTTAACATCATCATAGCCTTTCGCCACAGGGAAACTGTGCTCAAGGCCGGTATGTCCGTCTACCACCATGGTCAGGTTCTGCTGCATCTTACCGCCGCCTTCCGGCACAACCATCATCTGCTGTTCGTGTGAAGCCCACAGAATTTGCTGACGTTGATCCCGTCGCGGCTGGTTATAACTTTTTACTGAAATTGCACCGGCTTCTTTCAGCCGTTCAACATGAAAATATGCATCATCGTAGTTGTTGATAATGGCTTTATAACCCAGTGACTCCGCACCGTATAAAATCGCGCCGGTGGAATAAATACGCGGAGCAATAATATCGCCGTGTCGTTGCAACTCTGAGGCGGCAAAGATTTCAGTGGTGTCGTTGGACGGATCGTGAATCGTGGTCACACCAAATGCTACGTTGGCAAATTGTCCCCAGTTTTGTTGAGGAATAATTTCGTTACGCCCCTGAGAGCCGTGTGCATGGGCATCGACTAAGCCCGGAATAATGGTTTTTCCGCGGGTATCGATGCGCATGGCGTCATCAGGAATAGTAATTTCGTCAAGTGAGCCAACGGCTTCAATCCGGTTATCGCGAATAAGCACTACGCCGTTTTCGATGACTTCCTGTGTGTTATCTGCATCACGCATGGTAACGACTTTGCCGCCGACCAGCGCTTTGTAGCCACCGGGTTTATCTGCCTTCGATTTGAAAGACAGGTTCATGCCTTTGGTTTCCGGTTCAGGCAGTGCATCTTTTTCTTTACCGGCAACAAAAGTAAATGCATCTTCCAGTGCGCGCTCGTAATACACCGGTCCGTGGAACCAACCTACCGACGTACTATCCGGACTCCAGTTCAGGTACTCGCCAGCGCGGGCAGATAGCTGTGTAACCGGTAATGATGTCATGTCCGGTCCCAGCGTAATTTTCTGACCGTTGTCTACGAACGGTGCTACGTAGGTCTTGAACTGGTAAACAAAAGCCACCCACTTTTTGTCATGAGACAAACGGTATTCGCTGACTTTATCCGCACCGTATAAATGCGTGCGCTTGTCTTCTCCGCGTAAATCGGTGCTGCTCAATTGCGTTTCAGGGTAAGCAGACCCGCCGGCGCGTTCGGTGAAATACACACGACCGTCATTTCCGGCAAAATGGGGTTGTGCACCACTTTCGCTGACTCTGACTTCAGTGTCGTTCTTCAGGTCAGCCACATATAAACCCGGCTCTACCGAATAAGTAGGATCTAATAAATAGCCGCCGCTGAATTTCCTGAATGCGACATAACGGCCATCCGGTGAGAAGCTTGGCTCTACATAGTGCCCCGGCTTTTTGGTGATCACTTTCCCTTTGCCACCTTTGGCGGAAACTATGCGTACATCACCCAGCTTTTCGTCATTCCAGGTGGTGTAAACGATGAATTTTCCATCGTTGGTATAACGGGGGAAATATTCATCATGTTCGTTTTGTTTCGTCAGGCGGGTCATTTTGCCGCTTTTAATATCTTTCACATAAAGCTTGCCCAGGGCCTGGAATAAAATGCTTTTGCCGTCCGGCGATTTTTGTGACCAGCGAATCATTTTTACATCGAATTCATCCGGTGCCACATCCACATCAAAGCGCAGTGCATCTGCATAATGCAGTGTCGCTTTTACGCTGACATCAATATCTCCGATATTGCCGGTTTTAATGTCGATGTTGTGAAACTTACCACCTGTCCAGTAAACCAGAGACTGGCTGTCGGGCATCCAGTCGTAATAGGCAAAGTAGCCTTCTGAACCAAAGCCTTCCTGCATATCCCGCTCAAGGGTAAGGGTTAGCGGTTTCTCAAGGCCGGTTTCCAGCTCTTTGAGAAAAAGCCCGGTTTTGTTTTTTACCCTGCGGATAAAGGCGATGTATTTACCGTCCGGTGAGGGCACAGGTACAATAGCGCCGCCGGTGCCACTGATAAAACTGTCCTCTTTACCGGTTTTGCGGTCGAAGCGGGTGATGTCGAAAATCCCTTCAAGGGGATCTCTGTTGTACTCGAAGCCTGCACCCGACACGGTGTTGTGGGTGTAATAGATGTACTGACCATCATGTGAGAACACCGGGTCGGCAATATTTTGCTGATCGGCGTTCCCGTGTTCGCGGGCTTTGATTTGCAGACCGTCACCACCGGCAATGTGATACATCCAGATTTCACCGGCCGGAATACTCCGGCTGGACATGATCCCTTTGGTGGCAACAATGTACTGCCCGTCCGGACTCCATTTCGGAGA
Source organism: Alteromonas sp. (assembly GCF_984505615.1). NCBI lineage: Bacteria > Pseudomonadati > Pseudomonadota > Gammaproteobacteria > Alteromonadales > Alteromonadaceae > Alteromonas > Alteromonas sp. Next base: position 28,481 of record NZ_CFHOXV010000041.1, read on the forward strand.
ATGAATGATGTTTTTCTTTTCCGTCGTCACCTGACGCAAATTACTGCCGTCGATATCCATCACCCACACATTGGACAAGCCGCCACGGTCTGAGATAAACGCAATATGCTTACCGTCCGGCGAAATAGCGGGATGAATGTTCCAGGCAAAATCCTGTGTAAGCGACGTTGCATCGCCGCCGGATAACGGCACTTTATACAAATCGCCCAGCATATCGAACACCATAAATTTGCCATCCGGTGAGATGTCCAGGCTGGACCAGGTGGTTTCGCTGGTTTCAATATCCACGCTGTTAAGTGCAAAGGGGGGCTTGAGCACATCCCAGTTTTCGTTTTCTGATTTGTCTGTCGTTGCGGCCAGTGCAGTACTGCTGCCCAGCATCAGACTGACAGCGAGTGCCAGACTCTTTCGGGTGTTTTTTATCATTATGCGTTCCGGTAAAGGTACTTGTTGTGTGTTATGTGGCTGGCTGACATCACTGCCGGCGAACAGCCCGTTTCCCGTTCAGAAGCATACGACACGGCTTACCGGATTTGCAAAGCGGATGGTTTTACTAAAGAGGTTATTCATCGTATCTGCAGGTTTACGACAACGACCCGCAACCTGAGACAGACCTATAACGATGCGGAAGAAGGGTCCAGTTCAGTGAGGATCCAGCGGATGCACAAATGAAAAAATGACACCATGAAGGCTGAAAAACCGCTCATTACCAGGTTTGCAGTCAGAACATAGGTGGCAACAAACGCAACAGCGAACAACACAGCGACAGTTGAAATACCCGCTCTCATAATATAACTCTCCATTAACTTTAATGAATGTATTATGCGCGGTATTTCAGAAAGTGCGTAACGGGACTAATTGATAGACTTAATCTTAAAAATTAATCAAAAAGTGGTTCTGTATTTGAGTTCAGGTGAACAGACATTATTGATGTGGGATATTACTGACGGTTATTGGCAGAAAGCAATTGAAGTGGTGTAAAATTGCACCAGTTGCTTTTACAGGAGAATAACTATGCCCCGGCAAAGTATCACTTTGACTGAAAAAAACGATGCCTGGCTCAGGCAGCAAGTGGAGGAAGCGGGTGAATACGCGAATAAAAGTGAACTTGTGAATGATCTCATTCGCCGGGCGAGGCGGGCGGAAATCATAAATCATCGCCTGGCGATAGCGGAGAAGAGCGGGTTTAGTCATCAATCTCCGGCCGATATGCTCGAAGAATTCAAAAAGAGGCAATCTGAAGAGCCGTGAACTATGTACTTTCCGAAAACGCAAAAGAAGACCTTTACAGAATATATGTATACGGCGTTGCGACGTTCGGACAAGAATTGGCGGAAGATTATTTTTGGAGAATGCACAATGCTTTCGGAAGAATTTCAGAAGATCCTTTCCGCTTTCCATTGGTGAATCATATCCGTACCGGTTATCGCCGTTATGTATTCCGGTCTGACACTATCTACTTCAGAATTGCAGAGAGCATGGTTGAGATTATGGCAATCATTGGTAGCCAGGATGTGGATGAATGGCTTTAGTTTTTAAAAGTGTTCTTACTGTAAACCCGTTAATCAAACGCACCTTGCATGACCCGGGAGAAAAAGTGGGGCTTTAACGGGTGTTTGTGGGTGTAAAGTTTGGCCCGGCTTCGTTTTACAATTTTACTGTCACCGGTTTCTTTCACTGACATACTTTCTTCAATCCGGTCTCTGAAGTTCTTTTTGTGCAGGGGTTTGCCAAGCACGATTTCATACACCGTTTGCAATTCTGAGAGGGTAAACGGATTCTTGAAAAAGTAATTGGGTTCGGTACTGTATTTTGCGCGGTGATAAAGCCGTTGAAAGGCTTTCTGTATAAGTTGCTGATGGTCAAACGGCAGTGTCAGTGAGGGTGAATCACGCAGAAAATCGCTGACATCATGCCAGTGAACATGCTCAAGACACGGCGCTGAGTCATCCACCAGACACAAATAAGGACAGGTAATACTCCATCCCTCCGGATCCCGGCTGATGTTACCTTCAAATTCCAGTTTCGCGATATAAGACGGGCTCAGGCCCACCTTTGACTGCAAATTGCGAAGGAGTGTGTCGTTGAGTGTCTGATCCCTGTCTGTATGAACAAATCCGCCCGGCAATGCTAATACGTTGGCGTATACCCGCGCATCAGCAGGGCGGCGGATCAGGGCGACTTCCAGCTTATCAGCACGGATACGAAATAAAATGGCATCAATGGTACACACCGGGGTCGGGTAAGCAGTTTCACGCATATAGCTTATGCCTGTTGATGTAATCAGCCACGGAAGGGGTTATCAAGGATGTTGCGGCATTACCTTCTGCCAGCGCTTCACGGACCATGGTTGAACGGATAGATTGTCGTTCAGGTACCACCAGAACATGCCACTTTTCCTCAATTTCCTGCGCTTTATAAAACTTTGGCCAGTTTGCTTTGTTATCCGGCCCGATAACGAATGTAAGCTGATCGCCGCTAAACTGCGTATTGTGTAAGTAAGACAGTACATCGTAGGTGTATACGGGGTTTTCACCGTCACTGATGAGATGCTCAATGGGCAGGGCGTGTATGCGGTCATCCTGAAGGTCACTCACGAACGCATTCAGCATGGCAACCCTGTGACTGTAATCAATCATGTTTTTCGCGAACGCGTGGCAAAAGGAAGGGATGAGCACTACCCGTTCGTAGTGATTTGCATGTGCCAGAATCGATTCAATCGCATCAGCATGCCCTTTTGTAGGCGGATTAAACGCTGAACCAAACACCGCTACTTTCATATTGAACACCTTCTTAATGAGTATTTTTAAAATACTCATTAGTTACCAGAAAGGCAAATAAAACCACATTTTATAAGTATTAATCTCACTGGGTAGTGATTGATTAAATTTTGATTGACTTAAAAGGGTATTGATAGAATACTCTTTAAAAAGTGAGGAGCTTACTGATGAAAATTGCATCCGTTAATGTTGATCCGCAAAAAGGGTTTACCCCTTTATGCCCCGATGAACTGCCTGTTCCGGGCGGAGATGAGATCGTACCGGCGTTGCTGGCGCAAAATGCACTGGCGGATTTCATTGTGGGTTCCAGCGATTCTCATTGTGATGCAGCCTTGTTCCGGGTGGAGAACGACGATGAACAGTTTCAACCGCTGGATCATCCGGATACCGATTGCACATTTAAAATGCACTGCAAGCCCGGTACGAAAGGCTTTGAGCTGCTTGACGGTTTACCTGCGCCCACAGAGTACGATTTTTTCGTCTGGAAAGGCGTGGCTCCAGACCTTCATCCCTATGGTGCCTGTTACCATGACCTGGCTGAAAAACTGTCCACGGGGTTAATCGAATACTTACGCTGCAATGACGTGACAACAGTAATTGTCGGTGGCCTGGCGACAGATTTCTGTGTCGCTACTACCGCCCGTCAACTACAAAAAACCGGCCGGTTTACTGTCATCTTGCACCTGGATGCGTGCCGGGGCATTGCGCCTGACGGTATCGACACCCAAATTCAATCTCTTAAAGAATCAGGAGTTGTCATCGCCGCTACCATCGACGATGTCAAAAAGGCCCTTGCTGCATAATCCACTAAGAAACAAACCCATGTCCCGAAATTCTTTGTTTAAGGAACACTTAAACTTTTCTGCGTTAGATAACGACTTCTACAAGATGAACATGTGGCAGTGTTTTATGCACCAGTTTCCTTATGTTGAAGATGTGGAATACCGGTTTGTGGTGCGCAGCGATGTGGATTTACGTCCTTACCGGGCTGAAATTCAACAGGAGCTGGAAAAGCTCGACGGCCTCCGCTTTACACCGGACCAGATAAGCTGGCTGGAATCTATCCCCTGGTACACGAAAGACTTCATTGAGTGGCTTCGAATGTGGTCTTATCAAACCCGTTTTTTGCATTTTTCAGAAGAAGACGGACAGTTGTCGATTCGTGCGAAAGGCCCCCTGATGCACGTACACAATTTTGAGATGCCGGTGTTGTCTACCGTGGCAGAAGTGTACAACCGGCGGAACTACCCAAACAAAACCTACGAAGATGTGCGTCAGCCTTTATTTGAAAAAGTGAAATGGCTGAAAGAACAGCATGAAAAGCATGATTTAACCGGCTTATCCATTGCTGAGTTTGGTACCCGTCGTCGCTTCAGCTATGAAGCACAGCTTACTGTTATTGATATGCTGAAAAGCATGGTTCCGCAATTTCTTACCGGTACATCGAACATGCATCTGGCGAAAGAGTTCGACATTTTGCCAATCGGTACCATGGCCCATGAAATTTTTATGTTGTCCCAGCAAGTCGGCGTGCAACTGGTAAATTCACAAAAGCACACTCTTGAAGCCTGGGTGAAGGAGTTCCGTGGCCAGTTGGGTTATGCCCTGACAGATACCATTGGTATGGACGCTTTCGTCCGTGATTTCGATTTGTACTTTGCAAAACTCTTCGATGGTTTAAGACATGACTCCGGTGATCCGATAGAATTCGGGGAAAAGGCAATTCGCATGTATGAGAATTTGCATATTGATCCGCGAACGAAAACCATTATTTTCAGTGACGGACTGGATTTTAAAACCATGGTAACGCTGTTTCTGCGGTTCCGCGGGCGGATCAAAACATCATTCGGGATTGGTACCTTTTTATCTAACGACGTTCGCGGCGTCACGCCACTGAATATTGTGATGAAACTGGTACGGGTTAACGGTAAGCCGGTGGCGAAAATATCTGATGCGCCGGGTAAAAACCTTTGCGAAGATCCTGAATTTGTTAGCTACCTGAAAAAGGTATTTGAAGTAAACTGGGCATAAGAGTTTTATGGCAAATTACACCCGAATTGGTACAGCAGCGCTGCGCCAGATCCCTTTTGATTTTAAGGGCAATGTTTCCCGAATCCTTACCGCCATCGAGCGTGGACTGGATGCGCACATCAACATTCTGCTAATGCCAGAGTTGGCGCTCACCGGTTACGGGTGTGAAGACAACTTCAGCTATCAGGAATTTAATCAGGCAGCCGAAGCCGCGCTGAACGATGTCTTGGCTGGCTATCAGGCACTGGCGCACGAGCGCGAACACGCTGACAACATGCTCATTGCCATGGGCATGCCGGTGATGTTTCCCGGCGGTCAGGTTTATAACACCACGGCCTTTATTAGTGCTGACGGCCTGCATGGCTTTGCCTGTAAACAATATCTGGCTCGCAACGGCCTGCATTATGAACCGCGCTGGTTTGAAGCCTGGCCACGGGGCAGGGTGGTAAATCATCCCACATTCAATGTGCCCTTTGGTGATGTGGTAGTGAATGCCGGAGGCCTGCGCATTGGTGTAGAAACCTGTGAAGACGCCTGGGTGGCAAACCGTCCTGGTCGCGACCTTTATCATCGCAATGTGGATGTGCTTTTAAATCCCAGTGCCTCTCACTTTGCGGTGGGCAAAAACTTTATCCGTGAACAGTTTATTAAAGAAGGCTCCCGTGCCTTTGGTGTGGTGTATGCCTACGCGAATTTAGCCGGTACCGAAAACGGCACCAGTATTTTTGACGGCGGCTCCCTGATTGCGTCGGAAGGAAAAATCGTTTCCCGTGGCGACCGCTTCAACGTGCGCGATGTGGTGATGAACCAAACCCTGGTGAACGTGAGCGCCAACCGTGTATCTCGGGTGATAAGCTCTGAAACCATCGATATCGACGACACCAATGTGGTGGATATCGAACTGTCACTTACCCTGCCTAACGACGCCGTGCTGGCTGCTCGCAGCAACGACCGCGTAGATTCCGCCAAAGACGAATTGCCGGTATTCTGGGATTCACTCAGCGGCGACGACTACGCCTTTACCGAAATTTGCTACGCGCTGGGCAATGGCCTGTGGGACTGGACAACACGCACCCATACCGACGGTTACGTGGTGAGTTTGTCTGGCGGAGCGGACTCTGCGCTGGTGGCAGCATCGGTGTATGTGTCGCATTTTGTGGCGCTGGAACAACTGGGTGTGCACGATTATCTGGCTACGCTACCAAAAGGGCTGGCGGCGAAAATAGACGCCATCGCGCCGGGTGAAGACAAAATTGTTTGGCTGAAAGAAAAGGCCATGCCGAAGGTGTTGCTGTGTTTGTATCAGGGCACGGATAACTCTTCCGAAACCACTTTCAACGCAGCGAAATATCTGGCGGAAGAAATCGGTGCAACGTTCCACAGCTGGAATATTGAACCGGTGGTTCAGCAATATCACTCGCTGGTGAATGGTTTATATCCGGACCGGCCGCTGAGCTGGAAAACCGATGACATCGCCATGCAGAACATTCAGGCCCGCAGTCGTAGTCCGGGTGTATGGATGCTGGCGAACCGTGAAAACAAATTGCTGATTGCGACTTCTAACTTGTCTGAATCAGCGCTGGGTTACGCGACAATGGATGGTGATACCTCTGGTGTGATCTCCGTGATTGCCGGTATCAACAAAACCACTATCCGCAAGGTGAACCGATGGCTGGAAGAAGTGGGACTGCCACTGTCGGTGGATGGTAAAAGCGCCCGCCATCAGCTAAAAGAAATGCACCGTGTTAACGTACAGCAGCCTACAGCGGAATTACGTCCTGAAGAGCAGACCGATGAAGCGGATCTGATGCCTTACGTGGTATGCGACTTCATTATGGATTGCTATCTGGCCCGCCAGATGTGGCCAAAGAGTATTCTGGTAGAGCTGATGCTCAACGGCTTCGACAAAGAGCACGACATGCGCCAGCTGGCTGCTTATGTTGAACGCTGGTTCAGACTGTTCTGCCGTAATCCGTGGAAACGCTACGGCACCCGCGCCGGTTTCCACATTGAGCAGGTATCGCTGGATCCGAAAACCTTCCACCGCTTCCCACTGCTGAACAATGGCTTTAGCGAGCAACTACAGCAAATGTGGGATTATGTTGAGGAAGTGGAGGGGTAATAAATCAAAGAGCTTGCAATAGCATTTGCAAGCTCGTTAAACATTACTTGCACGTTTTGTAGTATTTGCCACTCGGGTTGGCGAAAAGCAATTCGAGTTGTCCTGATTTGTATGTAGCTTGTTAACAAATAGTAAAAAGCGTGATTTAGCGCTTTGCATTAACAGCCACAGGAAGTCGGGACACCACACATGCATAACATCAACAAAATCACTCTGGCCATGGTTTTTGGCCTGGCTTTTTCTGCTCAAGGGCAGGAAGCCACTACCGAACAAGCAGACACATCAGCTCAAACCGAAGCGACCGAAGACGAGCTTGGCCTTGAGGTTATTTCGGTTACTGCCACCAAGCGTAAAACAAAACTTATGGAAACGCCGGTGGCAATCTCGGCACTCAGTGAGGCGCAATTAAAACAGAATGGTGTGAATAATGTAAAAGACATTGCCAATCTGGTGCCTGGCCTGGATATTTCTACGGCTACCGATCAGTCTGCGCCGGTGATTTCCATGCGTGGTGTTCGCTCTACCAACATCACTGAGTTGGGCGACCCGGCGGTAGGTGTGCATCTCGATGGCGTGTATTCGCCACGTATGCAGGGTGCGCTGGCCCTGATGTACGATGTCAACCGGGTTGAGGCGCTTCGCGGACCACAAGGTACGCTGTTTGGCCGTAACTCCACGGTAGGGAGCATCAATGTGATTTCGGCGAAGCCGAAATTCGAAGCCACTTATGGTGGTGTTAATGTTGAAGCGGGCAAATACAACAGCCGGGTTATCGACGGGTTTGTCAACGTACCCCTGAGCGACGACTTTGCAATTCGTGTCGCGGCCAAAGGCCTGCAGCGCGATTCGTACCTGGAAGGCTATTACGACCCCAACCAGTATGACACCCGGTGGTTAAGCGATGAGGTGCTCTCAGCACCGGTGATTTCTGAAGATTCCTATCAGGGTATTGGCAGCACGGTTACCCAGCGAGAGAACTGGTGGATTGACGCTGCGGGCACCGATCCGGAAGCGCAGAAAGTACGCGCACTTACCCCTGCCAGCAAAGATAACTTCTACAACAATGCCGATGAATATTCATTCCGCATTAGCAGCCTGTGGGCACCACTGGACGGTAATTTCTCTAACCACACAGTGTTCCAGCAGTATGTGAATCGCAGCGGTGGCAATATCGACCTGGTGAACTGTGACAAGTTACGTGGTCGCCCGGCGGAATACGGCGGTGACTGCAATAACTTGCTGCCCAGCGACAATACCTATCAGGCCGTGGTGAATGTCCCTGGTGAGCTGAATCTGGACATCACTTATCTGCGCAACACCTTAAACTACAACCTGAATGATGAGTTGAGCGTGGTGTGGTTGCTTGGTTATGAAGACATGGAGCGTTCATCACAACAGGATTCGGAAATTGGTCTGGATCCATGGGATGGTGCCATTTACTTTCTCGACGGTACCGGCGCGACCTCGTACTCCACCGAATTACAATTGCAGTCTGACGAATACGGCGATTTAATCTGGATTGCCGGGGTGAACTATTTCCACGAGAAAACCACCACCCTGGGTTACTACGACAACGCCATGGATGATAAAGCTTTCTGGGATCAGCCGGATCGTTCCACGGATGCGCTGGCGGTATTCGGCCAGGCAACCTATAACCTGAGCAAGGATTTACACCTTACCTTAGGCTATCGCTACAGCGACGAAACGAAAGAGGACGTAGGTGGCCGTACATACCGTTGTTCCAATGCCGATGGATGTGCGCCGGGCTGGTTCGGCCGCACTATTCTGAACGACCTGCCAACAGATGCCTTTGAAGACCCGTCTATCTACCCGAGTTACTTTGCCAACGACAACAAAGGCAGCTGGACTCATCATGATTTTCGCGTGGGACTGGATTACGACATTTCTGCCGACACCATGGTGTACAGCTATATCGCATCGGGCTTTAAAGCGGGCGGCATTGGTGATGTGTATGAAGTGGTGAACGACCGTACCGGCGATGCCACACGCTTTGAAACCCAGTTTGATCCGGAAGAAGTGCTTACCTGGGAAATTGGCGCGAAATCCAGCTTGTTGAACAACTCGCTGAACTTGCAGGCGGTATTTTTCTATACCGACTACACCGATATGCAGTATGCCTCGGTGGGTTCCATCGGCAACGTTGAGCGTTTGTCGTCGGTGGAAGATGAGGAAGGGCGTCCGATTCTGGATGAAAACGGTCAGCCAGTGCTGGACTTCCAGAACCAGCCGGTTATTGCTTACTACACCCAGAACGTACCGGGTTCTACCATCAAGGGTATTGAACTGGAATTTGACTGGAAACCGTATGCGGGTGGCCGTATCACCGGTTATGCCACCTGGACGGATGCCAAGGTCACAGAAGACTGGATCACCAAATGGGATTACGACCCGGAATACCTGTTTAGCATGTCGTACGAAGAGTCTATCGACCCCACCAACGATGTGCTGACCACAAACTTAAACGGTAACAACATGGCGATGACGCCACGATTTACCGCCAATGTCAGCTACACCCATACAGTGAACCTGGGCAACTATGGCTATCTGCATGGCTGGTTCAACGTAAACTGGAAAGACAAATCATACACCACCATCTGGAACCTCGACAAACACCTTGATGATATGGATTTCGTGGTACCGGATGAAGCCACCACTTACATGAACGATACCCGCGACAGTTTCGCCATGGTGAATGCGTCGGTGAAGTATGAGCCATTAAGTCAGGGTTGGTACGCCGAAGTATTCGTCAATAACGCCAGCGATGAGCTGGTGCAGTACTGGAATAACACCAGTAAGGGCATCGGCAAGGGGAGTTTCGGTATGCCGCGTTATTACGGCGTGCGTGCTGGCTTCTCGTTCTGATCTGAACCATTCCACTCCCTAGCAGACTGCTGCACTGGTTTCCAGCGGCAGTCTGCAGCCACTCATACCGGAGATTTTATGAAAACACTGACTGGTTTATGTATGGCCGCTACCTTCGCTACCGTAGCAGGCGTTAGCACTGAAGCAACTGCCGCAGGCTATTTCAAAGATGATTTTAGCTGGGGTTTTAACAGCGTAATCTGGCAGCCGCGCAATGGCAGCAATGGCACACCGTTTGGCTGTACCTTCAACGAAGGTGCTATTTCGCCCAGCTCTCATGGCATTACATTGTCGGTATCCGATGGCACCTGTTCAGAATTGCAGTCGAAAGCATTTTACGGTTATGGGAAGGTGCAGGGCTCGCTGAAAACCGGTAATACCGCAGGCACGGTTTCATCCATTTTCACTTATACCTCATGGTGGGATTCGCCGGGCCG
>NZ_CFHOXV010000042.1:0-37703 GCF_984505615.1 Alteromonas sp.
CTTTAACCGCGCCCTGCCCTCTGTTTCTTTAACGCAGGCTGCGCTGCGCACTTACGGATACGGCGTGGTGGAAACCGGCACACTGGATGAGCAAACCATCAATGCGTTGTCGGCGTTCCAGATGCACTTTGTGCAGGATAACGTAACCGGCGTAATTAACAGCCGCACAGCAGCCGCATTGTTCGCTTTGCTGGACAAGTATTTTCCGCAAAAGGCCAAAGCGCTGAATACCCGTTACGCCCGTGAAACGGCACTGAAAGCCGCACCTGCTGAAGAGAAGCGTCCTCAGTCAGGACAAATTGACAGTGATTTCCCCCAACAAGAGCGTTCCAGCCGGGAAGAGGTGAACGACAAGGTCGCGTTTAAAGCGTACAAAGGACGGGGCGAAATCTTACTGACGCCGGCTACAACCATCAACGCCACGGTGAAAGTAAATGGCGAAACGCTGAACATTGCCTCTCCTCTGGAGGCCGGTCATACCTACAGTTATTCTCTGAAAAAGCGTACGCACAACGGTACGAACACCCTTGAGGTGCAAAGTGATTCAGAAAGCGACGCTTTGCACGTCACCATCCCCTGGCCTTCATTGACAGACGAAACGCAAAAATGGCAACAAGCCTTCAGACCGGTCGATGCGTTAATTCAGCAGGACATTGAGGATGGATTTCCCGGAGCCGTATTACTGGTTATCAAAGACGGCGCTGTGATTAAACGCACAGCCTATGGCAATGCGCTGCTTTACGATGAAACAGGCACCCGCCTCACAAAGCCGGAGCCGATGACACCGGACACGCTGTTTGATGTAGCCTCTAACACGAAAATGTTTGCTACTAACCTGGCACTGATGAAACTGGTGTCTGAGGGGAAACTGAGTATTGATGCGCCGGTGTATCAGTACCTGCCGGAATACGCCGGCGGTGGCCGTGAAGCACGTACTGTAAGAGATTTACTGAGCCATCAGTCCGGCTACGGTCCTGAGGTGCGCTTTTTTGCACCCGGTGAGCGCTACGGTGAGTCTTTCCGGTCACGGGATAAATCACATACATCAACCTTATTAACCACTGCAGTACCTTTTCAGATAAGTAAAGGCGCGCAGGCTACGTACAGTGACACCAACTTTATGCTGCTGGGACTGCTGGTTGAGCGGATAACAGGCATGTCTCTCGACCGTTATTGTGAGCAGTTCATTTACGGCCCGCTTCAGCTTAATCACACGGTGTTTAACCCGCTGAAAAAAGGGTTTACCCCTAATCAGATCGCGGCTACAGAAATAAATGGCAATACACGCAGTCACAATATCGATTTCCCCGGCATCCGCACGTACACGCTGCGTGGAGAAGTGCATGACGAAAAGGCCTGGTACAGCATGGGCGGTGTTTCAGGGCATGCAGGACTGTTCTCCACGGTGGATGATTTTGCCGTGCTGATGCAAACCTTATTAAATGGCGGTGGTTACGGACAGGTTGCACTGACCGACCGGGACACTATTTCACTGTTTACCGCTCCTTCCCCGCTGAATCCCGGTTTCGGACTTGGCTGGCGCAGGGGCAGCAACGGCAGTAATCGCTGGCACTTCGGCCCTTATGCCAGTTCACAAGCTTTTGGTCATACCGGCTGGACAGGTACGGCAACGGTTATCGATCCGGCGCAGGATCTCGGTATTGTGCTCTTTACCAACGCCAGACATACACCGGTTGAGAAACAGAGTACCGGCAACCTGCAGTTTGCCGGCAGCGAATTTGAAACCGCAAAATATGGCAGTGTGATAACCCGGGTTTACGAAGCAATACTCAATCACTGAGGTAAAAGTACTGGCAGAACCGGTAAGTTCTCAGTTAGGCTATCGCCACGCTTTTTTATAAAGCGTCACACTGCCCCGCGGACATCGCGCACTGAATATCAGCGCCTGATTTGCGATCAATCATTAGAATAAAAGCAGGAACATTTTTCATGGATTGGGTTTCAATTATCCCGCCTCTCGTCGCCATTTTTGTGGTGTTCTGGAAAAAAGAAGTCATCATGGCCTTGTTACTGGCCGTTCTCTCATCAGAAGCGTTGATTTTATTGAGTGTGACCGGTGACGGCGTATTGCTGGCGCCGGTGAATGCTATCGAAAGAACCATCGACGTTGCCGCCAGTCCGGGTAATACCCGGATCCTTATCTTCTCTATTCTGGTGGGGGCGCTGTTAGCCTATATCCGCGACTCAGGCGGTGTAACGGCTACCGTAAACTGGCTCACGGGCAAAGGCATTGCCAGAAGTAAGCGGCAGGTTGGCAGCCTGACGATGCTCACCGGTGTTGCAGTATTTATCGAGTCTAATTTAAGTGTACTCACCGCCGGTATATTCGCCCGCGGCTTATTTGATAAATTCAAAATGAGCCGGGCACGCCTGGCCTACATCATCGACAGTACCAGCGCGCCGGTCTGTATTCTTATCTTACTGAACGGATGGGGCGCATTCGTCCTTGGCCTGCTGGACGGTTACGAGCTGGAGCAGTCGTCCGCCAGTATTCTGTGGGGCACGGTACCTCTGAATTTCTACGCCCTGATCACTCTGGCGATTGTGGTGTACACCATAGTGAAAGACAAAGTGCACGGTCCGATGGCAAAAGAAGATGCCGCCATGACTCACACCGGTACGGTAATTGAGTCAGAACCGGCAACCAAAGTACGCTTTATGGTGGTGCCGCTGGTGCTCATGGTTGTCAGTATGGCGGGCTTTATGTTGTGGACCGGTGATGGCGTACTGGCTAACGGCAGTGGCAGCAAATCTGTGTTGTACGCTACTATTCTGGCTACCGTTGTCGCGTACTTCCTGTTAATTCTGCATAAACGTTTCACTCACCACGAAGCCGTAGAAATTGGCTTTAAAGGGATGGGCGAACTGCTTCCGCTGGTGTCCATTGTATTACTTTCCATGACACTGGGAGCCAGCTTAAAAGTGCTCGGCACCGGCGTTTTTGTTGCCGGTATTGTGGGTGAATACCTGCCTCTGGTGTTAATTGTTCCCATGCTGTTTCTGGCCGGCGCGGTCATGTCGTTTACCACCGGCACCAGTTGGGGCACATTTGCGATTTTGATCCCCATCGGCGTTCCTTTGATCCAGTCATTAGGACTGCCACCCTCTCTGGTCATTGCCGCAATTCTGGGCGGCGGCGTATTTGGTGATCACTGCTCCCCTATTTCCGATACCTCTGCGGTATCATCCATCGCGGCCGGGTGCGATCTGTTAACGCACATCCGTACCCAGCTTCCCTATGCACTTACCGCTGGCGGACTGACACTCGTTGCCTATGTCATCGCCAGCATCATTATGATTGGATAGCCATTATGCGAATACTTTTACTCTCGCTATTTTTGTTTGTGGCGGCAGGATGCTCCGGTGAAAAACCAACGGTATCTGCACCGGCCCCGGAGGTTGAAACCAGCCAGCAGGCGGTATCTATGCCTGATACCTTTGCTGCCGATGCTGCCATGGCAGTATTAAACGAAGGCGGTAACGCGGTTGATGCGGCCATCACGGCGCAATTTGTGCTGGCAGTGACCTTCCCCGAAGCAGGTAACATCGGTGGCGGTGGGTTCATGACCATCTTTTTCGACGATGAAGCAGCCTTTATGGATTACCGTGAAATGGCTCCGGCGGCAGCCCACCGTGATATGTACCTCGATGAAAACGGTGACGTGAAAACCCTGGAATCGCTGTTTGGTGCAAAAGCCTCCGGTGTACCCGGTTCAGTTGCCGGCATGTGGGCAGCACATCAGCGCTACGGTAAATTACCCTGGAACCGTCTGGTGCAGCCTGCTGTAGACCTGGCAGAAAAAGGGTTTAATGTGCCGGCAAAACTGGCTGACCATATCACACGCTACATGGCCAGGCAGGAAAAAGAAGGGATCACCAGCAACTTTGGCGACTATTTCGGTGAAGCCCGCACTGCAGATGTACTGTTTAAGCAACCTGAGTTAGCCGCAGCGCTGACCCGCATTCGTGACGAAGGTGAAAAAGGCTTTTACGAAGGTGAAACCGCCCGCATTATTGCCGGCTTCATGGCTGAAAATGGTGGCCTGGTCACAGAAGAGGATTTACAGGGTTACGAAGCCAAATGGCGGGCACCGATTGTTTATCCCTGGCAGGATTACAAACTCATCACGGCACCACCTCCCAGCTCTGGCGGTGTGGCAGTAGCTCAGTGGATCAGTATGCTCAATGAAGTACTGAAAAATCAGACTCTGCCAGCACAAAACAGTAAAGAGTATATTCATCTGATGTCTGAAATCGGTAAACGTGTGTTTGCTGACCGAGCCGAGTACATGGGCGACCCCGATTTTGTCGAAGTGCCTGTAAAAGCGTTATTAGAACCGGCCTACATTACTGCTCGTGCCGGAGAAGTGGATCCTGAAGCCATTTCAGTGACAGAAGACGTGAAACCCGGCTTATATGAAAGTCCGGACACCACCCATTTCTCGGTTATGGACAAATGGGGCAATGCGGTAGCGAATACCACTACCATTAACCTGTCCTTTGGCAGTGGCGTGGTGGTAGAAGGTGCCGGCTTCCTGCTGAACGACGAAATGGACGACTTCAGTGCCAAGGCCGGCGTGCCCAACTTCTTCGGTGCCATCGGCGGTACCGCTAACGAAATCCAGCCGGGTAAGCGCATGTTGTCTTCCATGACGCCAACCATTGTGCTGAAAGGCGATAAAGTGAAACTGGTCACCGGCTCACCGGGCGGTACCACGATTATTTCCTCAGTGGCACAGTCCATACTGAACGCGCTGTTTTTTGATATGACAGCAGACGCGTCGGCAAACAGCCCCCGCTTTCATCATCAGCTCTGGCCCAAAGACACCATTGCGTACCATGCAGGCATGCCGGCAGAGGTTGTAAAGGCGCTTGAAGCGATGGGTTACACCATGAAAGAAAGTAACTTTGGCGATGTCCACCTGATTAAGCGCACTGAAGCAGGCTTGGATGCAGCCTCTGAAGCCAGAGGACGCGGTAAGGCAATTGTTGAAGAAGTAGAATTGTAGTCAGCTTACACGGGCTCAGCGGCCCGGTTAATGAAGCGCAGCACAAGGCTGCGCTTTTTTATGCCTGTTACACAGCGAACAACTGAGAAAGCGATTTAAACGCCTTAAACTCCAGCGCATTGCCTGCAGGATCATGAAAAAACATGGTGGCCTGTTCGCCGGGCTCCCCTTTAAAGCGCACGTAGGGCTCTATGACAAACGACATATCTGCCGCTTTTAACCGTTCAGCCAGTTTGTGCCAGTCTGCCATATCCAGCACCACACCGAAATGGGGCACCGGCACCGCGTGGCTGTCTACTTCATTGTGCTGTGGCGCAGAGGGCATGGCATCAACACAATGGGTTACCAGTTGATGACCATAGAAGTTCCAGTCAATCCAGCGGGTGTCACTGCGCCCGCGTTCGCAGCCCAGTAAGTCTCCGTAAAACGCGGCAGCAGCGGCTAAATCGTCAACGGGAATTGCAAGATGAAACGGTTGAGGCATGTGCTCTCCTTTATAATAATTTTTTCAACAGCCATAATTTAAATCGGGAATACGGGGCGTAGCGTACAGCCACATCAAACTTCGAGGCTCTTACCATCACTGATTTAAGATGACTGAACGTATCAAAGCCATATTGTCCGTGATAGCGCCCCATACCACTGCCACCGACCCCGCCAAAAGGCAGGTTTGCATTGGTCATAAACATCATCGTGTCGTTCACACACACGCTGCCAGCACTGGTTTGCGTAAGTACTTTGTCACGAAAGCCGTGATCTTCACTGAAAAGATACAGCGCCAGAGGTTTTGCCCGCCCGCGGATAAAGCCAATGCTGTCTTCTATGTTCTCCAGTTCGATGACCGGCAACACGGGGCCGAAGATTTCTTCCTGCATCAGCGTACTGTCTGCCGGAGGATTTAACACCACAGCCGGGGCCAGCTTGCGTTTCCCGTCGTCCCGTTCGCCACCAATACGGCATTGCAGATCCGCAATGAGCTGACACAGTCTTTCGTAATGTCGGGTATTGACGATATGTCCGTAATCTTTGCTTTGCAAAGGTTCAGGCCCGTACTGCTTAGTGATTTCCCGTTCAAGGGCAGCAAGAAACGCTTCAGCAAACCCTTTCTCAATCAGGATATAGTCCGGGGCGATACAGGTCTGCCCGCAGTTCATCCATTTACCCCACACTATCCGTCTGGCGGTGACGTCCAGCCTGCAACTGGCATCAACAATACAGGGGCTTTTCCCGCCAAGCTCCAGCGTAACCGGCGTAAGGTGTTTCGCTGCCGCAGACATAACAATTTTGCCTACCGCTTCGCCACCGGTATAAAAGATGTGGTCGAAAGGCAGAGCTAATAAAGCCTGAGTCTCTTCTTTAGCGCCTTCAACAACCGCCACGGCATCTTCATCCAGATATTGAGGCAGCAAGCTGGCCATTAATGCTGATGATGCCGGGGCCAGTTCTGACGGTTTAACAATGGCACAGTTGCCCGCTGCCAGTGCCGCAATCAGCGGCGCTAAAAGCAATTGCACGGGATAATTCCACGCCCCGATGATCAGTACTACACCTAACGGCTCCGGTTGCAGATAGCTGCGGGCCGGCTGGGCCGCCAGGGGCGTAGATACGTGACGTAAATCTGCCCAGCTGTCGATATGTTTGAGAGTGTGCTTGAGGTCGGAGAGTAAAAAGCCGGTTTCCGAAGTACGGGCTTCTGTTTCACATTTGCCTAAATCCTGATTCAGGGCGCGGTGAATGTCCTGCTCATGGGTAACGAGCATGGTCTTAAGGGCCAGCAACTGCTGTTTGCGCCAGCTGATATCACGGGTTTTATCGGTGAAAAAGGTGCTTCGCAGTGCTGCGAACGTTGCAGCGTAATGCGCGGTGTCCGGAGGGGGCGCGTTACCGTTACCGGTATCAGTTACAACTTGCATTGATTCACTCCGCTGTTCAGCATTCAGAGGTTTACTTTACCGACAAAAAAGCCTGCTCGGAAGCAGGCTTTTCAGGTATTTATCTTTTCGCTTACGCGTCGTAAGGATGACGTAACACGATAGTTTCGTTACGGTCAGGCCCTGTTGAGACTATATCAACAGGCACGCCGGTAATGGCTTCAAGGCGGGCAATATAGTTGCGCGCTTCCTGAGGTAACTTATCGAAATCAGTGACGCCGAAAGTTGTCTCTTTCCAGCCAGGCATTTCTTCGTAAACCGGAGTAACCAGGTCGTAGCCATCAGCAGCCATAGGCGGAACGTCTTTCACGTTACCGTCTGCGTCTTTATAACCCACACAGATTTGCAGAGTTTCCAGACCATCCAGTACGTCCAGCTTGGTTAAGCAGAAACCGGTGATAGAGTTAATTTGCACTGCGCGTTTCATCGCTACGGCATCGAACCAGCCGGTACGACGCTTACGGCCGGTGGTCGCACCGAATTCGTGACCTTTTACGCCCAGGTGCTCACCCACATCGCAAGCCAGTTCTGTAGGGAAAGGACCAGAACCAACACGGGTTGTGTACGCTTTAACAATACCTAACACGTAATCCAGGTTCAGCGGACCAAAACCGGCACCGGTAGCAACGCCACCTACTGTGGTATTAGAAGACGTAACGTAAGGATACGTACCGTGGTCAATATCCAGCAGTGTACCTTGCGCACCTTCAAACATAATGGGCAAACCCGCTTTGTGGGCTTTGTCCAGTTCATCGGTTACGTCAACAACCATGGCTTTCAGGATATCTGCCACAGCCAGCGCCTGCTTGAGGGTTTCATCGAAATCCACTGCCGGCTCTTTGTAGTATTGCGTCAACGTGAAGTTATGTACGTCCAGAACTTCTTTCAGTTTTGCCGCGAAATCTTCAGGATTGAACAGATCGCCTACGCGCAGACCACGACGTGACACTTTATCTTCGTAAGCCGGACCGATACCACGACCGGTTGTACCGATTGCTTTGCTGCCACGGGCCTTTTCGCGGGCCACGTCCAGTGCAATGTGATAAGGCAGAATAAGCGGGCAGGCTTCACTAATTTTTAAACGTTCCCGCACAGGCACACCACGTTCTTCCAACATGGTGATTTCTTTCATCAGTGCTTCCGGGCTTAATACCACGCCGTTACCAATGATGCAGGTAACGTTGTCACGCAGAATACCGGACGGGATTAAGTGGAGGACGGTTTTCTCACCGTCGATTACCAGTGTGTGACCGGCATTGTGACCGCCCTGATAGCGAACCACGTATTTTGCGCGATCTGTTAACAGGTCTACGACCTTACCTTTACCCTCGTCACCCCATTGAGTGCCGAGTACCACAACGTTCTTTGCCATGAATCTAGTGTGTAAAAAAATTAGGCGGGGATTCTACCAAAGATTGCGACCTTTGATCATCTGTTTTATGCGCAAAAATAAGACAGACATGGTCTGAGCCATATTATTTTTTTATAAATTAACGTTTGTTCAACGGGATAGATACACCAGGCTGACAACGCCAATCACCACCAGCACTCCTCCGACTTGTCTTAGACTATTGCTCGATTGCTGGCTTACAGAAAGCAGGTATAATCGCCAACGGTCAGGCATGATTAACGGTCCCAGCCCTTCAACAATGCAAACAATAGCCAGTGCCGGCCATAACCAGTCCATGCATTTCTCCTCATTAAATTTGTTTTGGTTGCTGATGCACAACCCTGATGACGCCTGATCTTTTGACCGGAGACAACGTTAACACATTTGACCAGTTATATTTTGTCACAAAACCTCAAAATATCTGCTATATCAATACTGTAGTTATGCATTAAAGGATAACCAATGAGATTTCCTCTTCAGGGACACTATGCACTCGACGTTTCAGGCAACCTGCTTGAAGTGTTTGCAACGGGTGCCTGGAATAAAGCCACAGCAGAGGCCATGACAGAGGATATTCACCGGATGGCGCAAGGGTTTAACAATGAACCCTGGGGAGCCATAATGGACGGTCGCCGCTGGGTATTGTCTACGCCTGAATGTCAGAATGTGCTGGCAAGGGGAATAAAGAAGAACATCACCATGGGTCTGACGCGATCTGCCTATGTGCTTGATGCGGGCATGGTGAAGCGGGCTCAAATTGAACGAACCCATCCACACCTGCGGGAAGACATTCGCGGAACAAATTACGAACGGGCTTACTTTTCCAGCTACTTCGAAGCGCTGTGCTGGCTTGCTGAAGGCGGTTTCACACCCTACCCGCAGCAAACCCCACCAGACAACGATTAATAGAGCAGGCTGTAAACCTTACGGCGGTACTCTGACTTCAGACTGTCACCATCCGGCAATGCATTAATCATATCCAGCATCAGCTTTTTCGCTTCACCGAAATTCAAATCTGTCTTTAGCACAGTAAATAACAAATCCAATGCTTCGGCAGATTTATGGGCCTGCTGTAACTGCACCGCTAATTCCACTTTCAATTGCAGATTGTCGGGTTCAGCTTCTACCTGTGCAGTTAACTGCTGAATTTCCGGAGACTCAGCGGCCTGTTCTGCCAGTTCAACTTTACCGGTCAGCGTTTGATAGCGACTATCCTGATCGACCAGAGTAATCGTTGCCAGCAGCGCCTTTGCAGCATCCACAGAACCGGTTTCCACCAGGCAATCGATGTACATATAACGGGCGTTAATATTCCCTTCGTTCATTTCAAAGGCTTGTTTGGCAAACGGGAATGCCGTTGCATAATCACCTTCGTAAATGGCCTCACCGGCTTTCGCCAGTAATTCATCTTCCGGGTTTGGCAGGTACTTACTCAGGAACTCGCGGATTTGGTCTTCGCCCTGAACGCCGGCAAAGCCGTCCACCGGCTGGCCGTCTTTCACTACCATAACCGTGGGCAGACTGCGAATACCGAACTGCGCCGCGACTTCCTGCTGCTGATCACAATCGACGCGGGCAAGAATTAAATTATCACCGTATTCAGACGCGATCTTTGCCAGTATGGGAGAAACACTTTTCGACTCCTCGCTCCATTCTGCCCAAAAATCCACAAGTACCACTTTTTCCCGTGAATCCATCAGAATGACCTGCTGAAAATTCTCCGGAGTGATATCAACGGTATTGTTCGCAACTAAATTATCCATGCGTTTTTGCCTGTTCTGAATATTTGTTCAATGATATGGGTGCGTTAGCTGCAAAAGCAAGACTGACAACCATACAGTTCAGCGTTACACTGACTGCCACGACTTTTTAAGGAACGATTTATTCTTACTATGCTCCCCCAATTGAAAATTCTGATCATTGAAGACTCAGCAGAGCTGCTGGAGCAGCTTTCCACCAGCATCCGTTCCACCACCGAGCTGTTCGACAGGCCAGACATTGAGATCACTGTCGTTGAAGCCAGCTCTGTAGCTACAGCCCTGGATTCTGTTCACAACGACGGAGAAATTCAGGCCGTGGTATTCAGTTGGGACACCGAAGTCAGGCAGTTTGAAATCGGTGGCGAAGGCAAAGGGAAAGTAGACAACAATGCAGTGGTCATCAAGGCCATCAAAGCCATCCGCCCGGAATTACCGGTTTATGTGCTGGGAGATGCCATTAAGGGACTGGATATTGTTAACCAGGCCAGCGGCATGGAGTCGTTTTTCTACCGCAACGATATTATCTCCGATCCGGAATCGATCCTCGGCTACATCATTAACGACTTTGACGATCGCAATGAAACGCCATTCTGGACTGCCTATAAAGAGTATGTACTGGAAGCCAACGATTCCTGGCATACGCCGGGTCACAGTGGCGGCGCCAGCTTCCGTAACTCGCCTTATATCAGTGATTTTTACCGTTTCTTCGGCCGCAATGTGTTTGTCAGCGACCTGTCGGTAAGCGTCGACTCGCTGGGTTCTTTATCTGACGGTACCCATGCCATTGGCCGTGCCCAGTCTGCACTGGCGAATACCTTTGAAGTCCGCCAGTCGTATTTCGTGACTAACGGCTCATCGACGTCCAACAAAATTATTCTGCAAACCCTGCTGCGTGAAGGCGATAAAGTGATCGCCGACCGTAACTGCCACAAATCCGTGCACTACGGTATTGTGCAGGCACGCGCAATGCCGGTGTATCTGGACAGCGTTTTTAACCCTGATTACGGCATTTTCTCACCGCCGAAACTGTCACAACTGAAAGAAGTGATTGAAGCCAACCAGGATGCAAAACTCATTGTGCTGACGGGTTGTACCTACGACGGACTGCTGACTGATCTGAAGCAGGTTGTGGACCTGGGCCACCAGTACGGTATCAAAGTATTCATTGACGAAGCCTGGTTTGCGTATTCCTTATTCCACCCGCATTTCAGACCCTATTCAGCCATTCACGCCGGCGCAGACTACGTGACGCATTCGGCGCATAAAGTGGTATCAGCGTTCTCTCAGGCGTCGTTCATTCACGTGAATGACCCGGATTTCGATATCGACTTCTTCAAAGAGATTTACAGCATACATACCAGCACCTCACCCAAGTATCAGTTGATTGCATCGCTGGATGTGTGCCGTCAGCAACTGGAGATGGAAGGTTATAAAATACTGAATGAGTTGCTCAGCAATGTGGCGGAACTTAAGGAGCAGGTATCGCGCTTCAGCCGCATCCGTATTCTGGAATCAAAAGATTTTGCAGAGGCCTTTGACCATTTTGAAGAAGACAATATGGGCCATGATCCGCTGAAAATTCTTATCGACGTTTCAGCCTTGTCTTATTCGAACCATGAAATTCACCGCTTCCTGATGGATGAAGTGGGTCTGGAAATCGAGAAGTTCACTCACAGTACGATTCTGGTTCTGCTTACCCTTGGCGGCATGCGCTCGAAGATTGTGCGCCTGTACAATGCGCTGAAGAAACTGGATGAAGGCAGTGTCAGCCTGAACCGCAGTAAGAGCCGTGCGGTGATGCCGGCGAAGATCCCGCCGATTAATCTTGTGACCTTGCCTTCAACGGCGTTTTTCAGCAAACGTGAGTCGGTTCCCTGGCAGGAAAGTGCCGGCCGTATTGCAGCGGGACTGGTAACGCCCTACCCGCCGGGCATTCCTTTGATCGTGCCGGGACAGTTAATCGAGCAGGAACATATTGATTATCTGCGTTCACTGGCCAATCAGAAGCTCACCATCCAGGGCTTATACGACGGTGAATTATACGTGCAGGGCGAATAGCGCTGCAGACAAAAAAGCTCACCGTCCGGTGAGCTTTTCGCTTTATAAAGTAGTGCAGGTAACAGCAGTCGGCCAGTTTACTCCGGTGATACCTTGAGCAACTTGCCTTCCGGCGTATCGGTCAGCAGATATAAATAGCCATCAGGCCCTTCAATCACATCACGGATACGTTCGTTTCTGTCACGGAGATATTCTGTCTGCTCACCGGGTTTTCCGCCCTCCATGTCAATGTGGCGAAGGTGTGTAAACTTGAGTGAACCCACCAGCAAATCACCTTTCCACTCAGGGAATTTGTCACCGTTGTAGAACACCATGCCGGACGGTGCGATAGACGGATCCCAGTAAACAACGGGCTGCTCCATGCCTTCCATTTCTGTTTTGTCAGAAATAATGTCACCACTGTAATCAATACCGTAAGTGATCAGCGGCCAGCCATAATTGTTACCTTTGCCGAGCAAATTCACTTCATCACCGCCTTTCGGACCGTGCTCCATTGCCCAGACTTCACCGGTTTGCGGATGAACTGTCAGGCCCTGCACATTGCGGTGACCGTAACTGTACACCTGCGGCGCATCACCTTTGGTGAACGGATTATCTTCCGGTACAGAACCGTCAGGCCAGATCCGCACCACCGTGCCCAGATGATTATCAGTGTTCTGCGCCTCTTTCATGTACTTGTAACGATCGCCCAGAGTGATGAACAGATGTCCCTCATTATCAAACGCTACGCGGCACCCAAAGTGAAAACCGTTATCCACCAGCGGTGAAGCTGAAAAGATGGTTTCGACATCAGTCAGGCTGTCTCCGGCGATTTTAGCTTTGCTGACACTGCTGCTACTGCCACCTTCACCCGGTTTGCTGTAACAAAAGTAAATGGTCTGATTATCTGCAAAATCAGGATCGACGGTGATTCCCAACAATCCGCCCTGATTCACAGCAGCCACTTCCGGTACATTCTTCAGCGGTGCACTCAGGCCGGCAGTCTTGTCAAAAATACGGATGTTTCCTGCCCGTTCGGTGATCACCATTTTACCGTCAGGCAAAAAAGCCATTCCCCAGGGGTGAGAAAGACCGGTGGTCAGTTCTTCTACGTTCAGTTCTGTCGCCTGAGCAGAAAAAGCTGTGCCCAGCACAGCGGCCAGGCACAGCGATTTAGTCCATGATGTCGTCATGTTATTTTTATACCTTATTGAGGCAGCATCGCCCGTAACATCCATGCGGTTTTCTCATGTACACGCATGCGATCTGAAACGAGGGCAGCTGAAGATTCGTCATCGGCATCCTGTGCCAGCTTCAGCACACTGCGGGATGTTTTCACAACGGCCTCATGACCGTGTGTTAACAAGCGTACCATCTCAGACGCTTCCGGCACACCCTCAACTTCTTCAATTGAAGACAACTCAACGAATGACTTATAGGTACCCGGCGCAGCAACACCTAACGTTCTGATGCGCTCGGCAATATCATCCACAGCAGTTGCCAGCTCGGTGTAATGCTCCTCAAACATAAGATGCAGTTCGCGGAATTGTGGTCCGGTGACGTTCCAGTGGAAATTATGCGTTTGCAGGTACAAGGTATAAGAGTCTGCCAGCAATCTTTTCAGTCCTTCGGCAATCTCAAAACGATCGTTTTCTGAAATACCAATATCAATCTTGCTCATCGTACACTCCTTAGTGGAATAAATTGTTTTGAATCGTTATGATTCAATAATAGCAATCGATAAAAATAAATAAAATCTATTTTATAGATTAGTCAGTTCAATTGTTTCTATGCGTTTTTCACGGTCAGTGATCATTACCATGATGATGGTGATGCATTGTTTCCGAAGCATTGACTACCGGCACTGTCACCTTCTGTTCAGACCCGTCGCTGAAATATAAGGTCATGGGAAAAGCTGAACCGGCTTCCAGTCCTGAGACTAACCCGGTCAGCATAAAATGCGTACCGCCGGATTGCATAGCCACAGACTCTCCGGGAGCGACGGTTACCCCGTCTTTCAACTGACGCATTTTCATCATCCCGTCCTGCATGACAGTTGAATGTATTTGCACCTGTGCGGCCAGATCTTCACTGACACTGGCGCGGACAAGGGTAACCGGCTGATCTGAGTGATTCGTGATTGTGGTGTAGACAGCGGCTGTTTCAGCCATCGGAAAGGTTGCTCTTGCCTGCGTGTTTGTCAGTTCAAACTGTGATGCCGCAGACGCTGCAGAAGTTAACAACAATGCCAGTAAAGAGACTGACAGTCTGAAAAGCACAGACACGTTTTCGCTCCGGTGAAAGACGTTGATTTAACACCATCTTAGGAGAGATAATCTGATTTAGGAAGTGTGCAGTTTGATTTACTGCAAGAAAACGAAGAATATTCAGCGGATGCAGAGAGAATGGTGCCGACTGCCGGAATCGAACTGGCGACCTACTGATTACAAGTCAGTTGCTCTACCAACTGAGCTAAGTCGGCACACTCTCTAAAGCTTGCTGCGAACAGCGGATGCGTATTCTAGCGACAGAATTATTTCTGTCAAGACTCTATCTGCTTAAGTTTACGCGCTTCTTTTCCCAGTTTAGGGAAATACTCAGACGGTACATACTGGCCAAGCTCTTCAAGCTTACTTCCCAGTTCAGCATAGGATGCTGCCGTCACGTTAATATGGCCCATTTTGCGCTTTTCACGGACGGTTTTACCGTACCAGTGCAAATGGCAGCCGGCTATCTTCAACAGATCACGGGAAAAGCTGCTGCAACCAATAATGTTAACCATGGCGCTGGGCCCGCGGGCTTCTGTATCCCCTAACGGTAAACCGGTGACTGCGCGCAGATGATTTTCAAACTGACTGGTGTCGCTGCCGCTCATCGACCAGTGGCCGGAGTTATGTACCCGCGGCGCCAGCTCATTGACCAGCAGTTCATCTCCGCACTGGAACATTTCCACCGCCAGCACGCCCACATAGTTCATGCCTTCAGCCAGCACGCGGAAAATCTCTCCGGCTTTTTTCTGCAACGCTTCAGAGACGAACGGAGCCGGTGCCACAGACACATGCAGCTGCCCCTGGTGGTGCAGGTTCTCAGCCAGCGGGTACACCTTGATGTCACCGTCTTTATCCCGCACGCCAACCAGCGACAATTCGCGATCAAAGTTCACCATGGCTTCAACCACCAGTGGCACTTTTTTAAGATCAAGATTGCTCAGCGCCTGTTTGATTTCGGGAAGTTGCTCTTCGCTCATTAAACGCCATTGGCCATAACCGTCGTAACCGTCACGGCTGGCTTTGATGATCAGCTTATCGCCCAGTGCCGATACGCAATCTTCCAGCTCGTCGATATACGTGACTACCTGATGGGCTGCATTGGGTACATTCAGCGCATCAAGCAAACGCTTTTCTCTGACACGATCTGCACCGACCAGGATGGCATTCATGGACGGATAGAGTTTTTCTGTTTTGCTGGCCTGTTCAAGCAGCCTTTCCGGCACGTGCTCAAATTCAACTGTCAGGGCATCTGAAGACTCTATGGCCTGCGCCAGACTGATATCCAGCGGACGCTTGCTGACAGGGTGTACAACCGTGTCATTACTGACTTCAACAGCCTGCACTTCAATACCCAGCGGACAGCCCGCAAGATACATCATTTGCGCAAGTTGACCTGCGCCGTACACCAATACTCTCATTCATCAAGCTCCAGATTACCGTTGCTCAGTACTGTATCTGTTTGTGTTTTTCTGAATGCAATGACCGCGTCCCGTACCGCTTCGTCCTGCAACGCCACAACCTGAGCAGCAAGCAAACCGGCGTTAGCGGCACCGGCATCACCAATGGCCAGTGTGCCTACAGCAACACCTTTAGGCATTTGTACGATGGATAGCAAAGAATCAATACCGTTCAGCGCTTTTGATTTCACGGGGCAGCCAAAAACAGGCAGATGGGTATGGGCAGCAATCATGCCGGGCAAATGCGCGGCTCCGCCGGCGCCGGCGATAATACAGCTGAAACCTTCGTCATGTGCAGTTTCGGCAAATTCCACCAGCAGATTAGGTGTACGGTGGGCAGAGACCACCTTTGCTTCAAATTCCACTCCGAACGATTTAAGCATCTTCGCCGCGTTTTGCATTGTCGGCCAATCAGACGTAGACCCCATGACAATAGCAACTTTAGCCATCGTGTGACTCCCCATGGTTTGAGACGTTGGTAAGACCCGCTGTTTGATGTGAAATTAATCAGGCGGATCAGAAAGCACGCGATTTTAGCATAAAATCTGATAATACCCACATTACCTGCGATGATAAGACTGTAATAAATAGATCCTTCGTTATATTTTATTACTATCAATAGTGAATTATTTATATTTGCATGAACCAGGGAGTCTTTATGCAATCTTTGACATTTCGTCTTCTGGAGGTCTTCCAGAGCATTGTCGATCACGGTTCTATCACTGCGGCATCCTCGGCGCTTTCTCTTTCTCAGCCCACCGTTTCGTTACAACTTAAAAAGTTGTCCGGCATTGTAGGCATGCCGTTATTCGAACAGACATATGGCCAGTTGAAAATGACGGAAGCCGGAGAAGCCGTTTATCAGTGTGCACAGGAAGTGCTGGGCTCTCAGTCCAGACTGGAAAGCCAAATCCATGCGTTAAAAGGGGTGGAAATCGGTACCCTGAAGCTGGCAGTTGTAACGACAGCTAAGTATGTCGTTCCGCCGATTTTAAGCCCGTTCTGCCGGCAGCATCCTAATATTGAAGTGCGTTTCACGGTGGGCAACCGCGCGGATATTATTGAACGCATGCGCCACAACCGGGATGACGTGTACATTTTCAGTCAGCCGCCCCAGGACGACAATCTGATCTGCACGCCATTTTTACAAAACAAGCTGGTTGTTATCGCGCCGCCTGATTATGACGGCCCGGATAACTGTGATCTAAAAGACCTCATTAATCATAAATTCTTACTACGGGAATACGGCAGCGGTACGCGTCGCGCGATTCAGGATTACACTGACAGCAAAGGGTTGGTGTTCAGGAATTCCATGATTATTGAAAGTAACGAAGCGATTCGTCTTGCGGTCACTTCGGGGCTGGGTCTGGCGATTCTGTCCGAACACACTCTGGCGCACACGCCGCCGGACAGTGTGAGGATCCTCAACATCAATGATTTCCCGCTAGTAAACCACTGGCAGGCAGTGACCGTAAAACACCGTCAGATAAGCCTGGCAGCTCAGGCTTTTCAGAAGGCTTTATTAAACGTGGAGTAATCACATGGCAAAAACGGGCGTAGAGAATGTCCTTGAAGAAATTGTTTCTGATGTACAGTCATTTCTGAAAAGGGACGCGTCAGCAGGCATCATCCTGATGGGAGCAACCCTTCTCGCGCTTATCATTGCCAACACGCCGTTAAACGGCGTGTACAAAGATTTTCTTGATATGAAGGTGACGGTGGCCGCCGGCAGCTTCGAAATCGACAAAGTCCTGCTGCTGTGGATTAACGATGGTCTGATGGCAGTATTCTTTTTCCATGTCGGGCTGGAACTGAAGCGGGCTGTATGTGAAGGCGGCCTGTCTGATCCTAAAAATATTGTACTGCCGGCTGCCGGTGCTGTGGGCGGCATGATTATACCGGTGGCCATATACCTTGCGCTGACTTTTGGTGCTGAAAATGCCATGGAAGGATGGGCCATTCCGGCCGCCACAGACATCGCCTTTGCACTCGGCATCATGGCACTGCTCGGCAGCAGAGTACCCGCCAGTTTAAAAATATTCCTGGTCACGCTGGCCATCATTGATGACATCGGTGCCATTGTCATCATCGCCCTTTTCTACACGGACAATATTTCTTTATCAGCATTAATTGTAGCGGCTGTATGTTTACCCGTACTCTTCTGGATGAACCGCCGCAACGTTACCGACATTCCCCCTTATGTATTAATCGGACTGGTGCTGTGGGCTGCCATGCTTAAATCCGGCGTGCATGCCACCCTCGCCGGTGTTGTTCTGGCTGCATTTATTCCGATGCGCGATAAAAAAGACCCGGAATATTCACCGGTCATTCATCTGGAGCACAGCCTGAACAGCAGTGTCAGTTTTGTCATCCTGCCCCTTTTCGCCTTTGCGAACGCCGGCATTAACTTTAACGAGATGGAAGCAGACGCACTGACGCATCCGGTAACCCTGGGGGTATTTTTTGGTCTGGTTATAGGAAAGCAGCTTGGCGTGTTCTTATTTTCATGGCTGTCGGTGAAAATGAAGTTTGCCAAACTGCCGGAAGATTTGTCATTCAGACATATTTACGGCTGTGCCCTGTTATGTGGCGTCGGCTTTACCATGAGTCTGTTTATCGGTTCGCTGGCATTCGGCGGCTCAGAAAAAGCCTTTGATGAACGTCTGGGCATACTGGCGGGTTCACTGGTATCCGGTCTGCTTGGCTACCTGGCCCTGCGCTTTATTGGTAACCCGAATCAGAAATCAGCCAAAGATGTTCAGCCGCCGGTTGAGCCGTAGTGCGTTTTCCAGGTTTGCGCCAGCATGCTGAGTAATTGCCGGCGCTTAACCGGCTTGCTCAGATAAGCATTCATACCGGCAGCCAGACAGGCCCGCTGATCATCCACGAAGGCATTGGCTGTCAGCGCAATCACGGGAATGCCCGCTTTCTCTGACTCAAGCCCGCGGATAGCACGGGTTGCTTCGAACCCGTCCATTTCCGGCATCTGGCAATCCATCAACACAATGTGAAACTGCATCTGACGCACCGCCGCCACGGCCTGTTTACCGTTGGCCACACGTACGCAGCGGATCCCTTTGTTTTTCAGCATATCCACTACGATGTGGGCGTTAATATCGTTATCTTCTACCACCAGCACTTTCAGATTATCCGGAATAAACGCATCCGGCTCACTCTCTTCCTCAGGCTCCGCTTCAGCGATGTCAAAGGGAAGGATAACGGTAAAACTGGTGCCTTTACCGGGTTCTGAAGCCACCTCTATGGTTCCGTTCATCAGTTCAACCAGCTTTCTGGTGATGGGTAAGCCAAGACCCGTGCCACCATAAAGACGGGTTGTAGACGCATCTGCCTGAGCAAACTGCTCGAAGATATGTTCCAGTTTTTCAGGTGCGATCCCGGTGCCGGTATCCTTAATGGTGAGTGTCAGTTGCCCGTTTTCAAAGCCGGTGAGAACGGTGATTTCCCCTTCTGTAGTAAATTTCACCGCATTGCTCAGCAGGTTATTCAGCACCTGACTCAGCTTACCCATGTCACCACATAACATTTCGGGAAGTGGCGTAAGGTAAGTCATTGATGAAGTCACACCATTATTAATGGCTGCATCCTGGTGAAGATGAAATGATGCTTCCAGCACTTTTTGCAATGAAAAATTCACCGACTCGGTTTGCATTTTGCCGGCTTCAATTTTCGACCAGTCGAGAATGCTGTCGAGGATCATCAACAAGTTGGAGGCAGACTGGGCAATCATGCCAATGCGCCTTGCTGCGCCCCGCGGTAAGTCATCTTCCAGAAGATTATCGCAGGAGCCGATAATACCGTTCATCGGTGTACGGATTTCATGTGACATGTTGGCAAGAAACTGAGATTTCGCCACATTTGCAGATTCCGCCTGTTTCACCGCAGCTTCCAGGTGCAGGGTCTTTTCCTCGACCCGTGAAGCCAGTGTCCGGTTCAGTTCTGCCAGTTCCAGGTTGAGCTTTCGCTGGGATTCCCGCGAGCGTTCTAAATCATCAAAGGCATCGAACAGCCGCCGTTGCATGGAATCAAACGCTGACTCCAGACTTCGTAATTCTGTTACCGGCAAACTCTCAGAGAGGACGATTCCCTGGCCCCGGTTATTAGGGTCAAAGGCTTCAAGCTGGCCGATAAGTTTTTTAAGGGGGCGGTTAACAACTGAAGCCAGGGTGAAGCCGGCCAGTAAACCGGTAACGGCAAATACCGCCAGCAACTCGAGCACGGTAATCAGCGATGAGTTGGTGAGTTGCAAAAAGCGCTGCCAGCTGTAAAGAATACGCACGTGCCAGCCGCTGCCGTCTATCTGCACGCTTCTCACAAACCACGTTTCGTTATTAACCTTAGTCAACGCATCGCATCCGGTGTCGCAATTGCCCAGAGGCGAAGGCATTAACGGCTGGGCACTAAGCACCTCTGAGCCATACACCAGCTTTCTTTCACTGTCTTCCACCAGCAACATAAAGCCATTAATGTTACTGCTCTCGAAACGACTGAAAGATGACAGCGATAGCGACCCTTCCAGAATGCCGGTGACTTCACCGTCTGCTCCGGTTACCGGTGCGGATATGGCGACAATCGGGTCCTGCCCGAACCCCCGTCCGCGAAACGCATCTGACAGATACGGTGTCCCGCTGGCGATTACCTGTGAGAAATATTCACGACCGGACACGTCAAGCATGCCTGCATCAGTAGCTTTCGCTAGCAGCGTTTCAGGCCATGCATGGGTAATTTTACCCTGCGCGTCTGCCGTCAGAAAGGTAAGAAAAGCCGGACTGGATTCAGCCAGCCCGCTCAGTAAACGATCGGTTTGCACTGCGTCGGGTTGTGTAGCGCCGGGCATGGCAGAGAGCGTACCGGCAGCGAAATTAATTGCCCGCTGATGGGTGTCGAGAAAATCTTTTACCTGCCCGGACAAAACATGAAGCCGCTGAGCCATATAAAGCTCTATCTGACTTTTCTGACGCTGCTGATATTGATGGATAAACGAATAGCTGACGCACAGCACAGCCAGAAAGAACAATGCGCTGAAGCAATATGCCAGCAGATATTTAAAATTAATGTCTTTTTTAAATGTACCGGGATGCCAGGCCAGCCGGCTAAAAAGGTAAGCAAGGTGCGCTGATAACACCGAAGATAACAGGCAAAACCAGGTCACTGAAACGGTGGTAAACGCCGCGGTATTAAAGCCGTTTTGCTCACTCCATTGCTGAAAAGCGAGGATTAGTACCGCCAGCGAACTGTAAAACCCGATGCCGGTTTTCAGTGGTTCGCAGGGCGATTGCCGCCTTCTGCAGAGTACTAAAACAAGAGGCAGTCCGGAGCAGAGGATAACAGGCAGTGTGATACCGTGAATAAACCACACCGGCGCCATAGCCAGAGCGATGCCCGGAACGGACAGCGCTGCAGGCATACGTAAAGCCATGAACACGGCAACAGGCAAACCGAATGCTGTTAAGCCGCCACTGATAAATGGCGGCGGTATCAGATTAAGGCCGGCACTGAACAGTACCAGCAATAACCACTTTACAGTTTCTGATGTGCGCATACCGCATGAACTCTACGCATTAAGGGAAACTGAAAAGTTTAATCAGCCTTTGCCATGTAATCCAGTGTTAAATTGGTCAGCAATTTAACACCCAGCTTCATGCCCTTGTCATCGACGTAGAAATCCGGTGTGTGGTGAGCAGGAGAATCCGCTTCCGGCACATCAAGAGGCTTACCGCCAACCCAGAGGAAAAGACCGGGGATCTGTTCCTGATAGAACGAGAAGTCTTCTGCGCCGGTTACTGCTTTGGCCAGGACCGCGCCGTCTTTTCCGGCAGTACGCTGCAGCGTCGGCAACATGTCCATCGTCAGTTCAGGATCGTTATAAGTAATGGGATAACTGTAATCCAGTGGCAGGGTCAGTTCAGCTTCAGCGCCCATGCTGTCAGCGATACCTTTAACCTTACGCTCCATCGCTTCATAAACATGTTCACGGGCAGCTTTGTCTAATGTACGGATAGTACCGACCAGCTCCACTTCACGGGGAATAATATTCGAGCGGTTACCACCATGAATGGCACCCACTGTCACTACAGCAGCATCATCAATCAGCTTGATTTCACGGGACACGATGGTTTGCAGTGACATAACCATTTGCGCCGCCGTTACAATGGGATCCACACTTTTCCAGGGATACGCACCGTGGGCCTGCTTACCGTGGATCACGATTTTGAACGGGTCAACTGCTGCCATAGCACCGCCCGGCTTGTAGCTGACTTTGTCGATGTCCAGATTCGAGCTGATATGCAGACCAAAAATCACGTCCACGTCAGGACTCTTCAACACGCCCTCTTTCACCATCACTTCAGCACCACCCAGTTCACCCGGAGGCGCACCTTCTTCAGCGGGCTGAAAAATGAATTTCACTTTACCGCGCAGCTCATCTTTCATTTCTGTCAGAATTTTTGCAGCGCCCATCAGCATGGCCATATGGGTGTCGTGACCGCAGGCGTGCATTACCGGTACTTCTTTACCGTTATACTCGCCTTTGGCTTTTGAACGCCATGGCAGTTCGTTCTCTTCCGGCACCGGCAGGCCGTCCATATCTGCCCGCAGCGCGACCACGGGTCCGGGCTTGCCACTGTCAAGCACAGCCACCACACCGGTTTTGGCAACACCGGTTTCAACCTCCAGTCCAAGAGATTTCAGGTACTTTGCAACGTATTTTGCCGTTTCAAATTCGCGGTTCGATAACTCAGGATTTTCGTGCAGATGGTGGCGCCATTTGATCACTTCAGGCTCGATTTTATCTGCCATCGCAGCCACATCAGTTTGTGCTTGTGAAAATGAAGAAAACGCCAGCATGACTGCGGCGGAGAGGAGTCGTGTGTGCATGTTAATATTCCTTATTATAAGAATATTTACCCTATCTGAATCTGCACCAATTTAAAATCAGTTTTACAACACTCCCGCCGGTATGCGGCTGAGACGGGACAAACAACAAACAATGCGGAATCAAAAACGGCGCCATACAGACGCCGTTTTTCGTATCCGGGAGGATTTAGCTCTTCTGACGCTTCATCGCATCAAAGAACTCATCATTGGTTTTCGTCATCGACAGTTTGTTGATGAGGAATTCCATGGCGTCAACTTCAGACATTTCGTGAACAATCTTACGCAGGATCCACATTTTCTGCAGTTCGTCCTGGCTGGTCAGCAGCTCTTCACGACGGGTACCTGAGCGGTTGAAGTCGATAGCAGGGAATACGCGTTTCTCTGCAATCTTACGGTTCAGGTGCAGTTCCATGTTACCTGTACCTTTAAACTCTTCGTAGATTACTTCGTCCATCTTAGAACCGGTATCAATCAGCGCTGTAGCGATGATGGTCAGGCTGCCGCCTTCCTCAACGTTACGTGCCGCACCGAAGAAACGCTTAGGTTTATGCAGAGCGTTAGCATCCACACCACCGGTCAGAACTTTACCGGACGAAGGAATAACGGTGTTGTATGCACGGGCCAGACGGGTGATAGAATCTAGGAGGATAACCACGTCTTTTTTGTGCTCAACCAGGCGCTTGGCTTTCTCGATAACCATTTCCGCAACCTGTACGTGACGGCTGGCCGGTTCATCGAAGGTTGATGCTACCACTTCACCACGAACCAGACGGTGCATCTCGGTCACTTCTTCCGGACGCTCGTCAATCAGCAGAACCATCAGTTCACACTCAGGGTGGTTTGCAGCAATAGACTGCGCGATGTTTTGCAGTAACAGGGTTTTACCGGCTTTAGGCGGTGCAACGATGAGACCACGCTGACCTCTGCCGATTGGCGACGCCAGGTCCAGAACACGGGCTGTAATATCTTCAGACGAACCATTACCCCGTTCCATACGCAAACGGTCGGCTGCATGCAGAGGAGTTAAGTTTTCGAAGAGGATTTTATTACGGGAGTTTTCTGGCTTGTCGAAGTTAACTTCGCGGATTTTCAGGAGGGCAAAGTAGCGTTCACTATCTTTGGGTGGTCTGATTTTTCCTGAAATCGTATCACCGGTGCGAAGATTGAAACGTCGAATCTGGCTGGGTGATACATAGATATCGTCGGGCCCGGCAAGATAAGAAGAATCTGCTGAGCGCAGGAAGCCAAAGCCGTCCTGCAAAATTTCGAGTACACCATCACCAAAAATGTCTTCACCGCCTTTGGCGTGATTTTTCAGGATTGAAAAGATGATGTCTTGTTTTCTGGCACGAGCCATGTTCTCCAGGCCCATTTGTTCGGCCAGGGCAACCAACTCGCTAATTGGTTTATTCTTCAGTTCGGTTAAATTCATACTGGTGGGTCTTTGTGCTTGGACTTCGCTTACGGGACGTTAGCCCCTAAATTAAAAAAATAGTTGGAATAGATGTTTGTCCGGGTCGGACTTAAGCAGAACGCTGCTCGGTTTGAGCATATATCCGAACGTTAGCACCTTAATTGAGGAGCGTCCACTTTTTTTGCCGCAATTGTTAAAAAAACTTTAATACCCGATATTTACTTTGCTCTAACCGGCACATACAGCAGCATCTGACAGACAATGTTGTCACACGTTCAATAATGCGAAGGTTTAAATTGTCAGCTTATATAAGTGATAGCGGTAATATGCTGTTATGTCCATTACCGGTTGTTGAGATGGATCAAATTGCAGAAGAACAGAGTATAAAAAAACCTGCCGGCAGACCGGCAGGTTTTTCTGATTCGGATGTTCCGTTAACGATTAAAGGTTTTCGTTCAGGAACTCTGTCAGTTGAGTTTTTGACAATGCGCCAACTTTTGTAGCGGCAACATTACCGTTTTTAAACAGCAGTAAAGTTGGGATGCCACGAATGCCATATTTTGGTGGCGTTTCATTATTTTCATCGACATTCAACTTACCAACTGTTAATTTGCCATCAAACTCGGTCGCAACTTCTTCGAGAATTGGTGCGATCATTTTACAAGGGCCACACCACTCGGCCCAGAAGTCAACCAGCACAGGACCAGCAGCATTGATAACATCTGCTTCAAATTTGTCGTCTGTTAACTTGATAATTTTGTCGCTCATTCTTTTCTCCAATATTTGGTCTGCTGCTGATTTGTCTCAGCTTTACCATTAGTGTTATAAGAAACCGTTTTTTAATGCAAGCACAGATAAGCTATAAGCTATGCAAACAACACATTTAACTGAAACACATTTTTCCGACTTGCCCATCAATACCAAAGTTGTTGAGGCATTGAAGTCTGCAAACTTCACTCATTGTACTCCAATCCAGGCACTTGCGTTGCCGCCCCTGCTAGAGGGACTGGATATCGCCGGTCAGGCACAAACCGGTACGGGCAAGACAATGGCATTTCTTGTCGCAACTTTCCACCATCTGTTGGAAAAAGCGCAAAATGACGCCAGTAGTCAATCCGGACCGCGCGCCATCATCATGGCACCTACCCGTGAACTTGCGGTTCAAATTTATAATGATGCCAAGCCGCTCAGCGAGCACACCGGACTGTCACTTGGTCTCATTTATGGGGGCGAAGGATACCAAAGTCAACGCGAATCGCTAGAAGAAGGGGTAGATATTATTATCGGTACGACAGGACGCATTCTTGATTACTACAAACAAGGTGTGTTCTCGCTGGATAATATTCAGGCAGCTGTACTCGATGAAGCGGATCGCATGTTCGATTTAGGCTTTATTAAAGATATCCGTTTCCTGTTCCGCAGAATGCCTGCTGCCACTGAACGCCTGAGCATGCTGTTCTCAGCAACGCTGAGCTACCGCGTACAGGAGCTGGCCTATGAGCACATGAACAACCCCACTCACGTGCAGGTTGAACCGGAACGCAAAACAGCCACCCGCGTGTCTGAAGAACTGTTCTACCCGTCAGATGAAGACAAAATGCTTCTTCTGCTTACCCTGCTGGAAGAAGAATGGCCGGATAAAGCCATTGTTTTCGCAAACACCAAGAGCGGTTGTGAGCGTGTAAACGACTGGCTGGCAGCAGATGGTCACCGTGTTGGCCTGTTAAGCGGCGATGTACCGCAGAAAAAGCGCCTGTCGATCCTTGAAGACTTCACCAGGAACAATCTCGATATACTGGTCGCCACTGACGTTGCCGCCCGTGGTCTGCACATTGATAAAGTGACCCACGTATTCAATTACGACCTGCCGGACGATGCGGAAGATTACGTTCACCGTATTGGTCGTACGGGCCGTGCCGGAGCCAGCGGTGCCGCTATCAGCTTCGCCTGTGAAAAGTACGCACAGAATCTGCCGGCGATTGAAGAATATATTCAGCATGCCATTCCTGTTACCGAATTTGACAGAACAGCATTACTGGATGATGTGACTGCACCGAAACCCCGTCGCCGGCGTACTCCGACTAACCGGAATTCATCCCGTCGTGGCAACAGTCGCCGTAACAGCAACAATAAGAAACCGTCAAACCAGTAAAATCTATGCAGCCAGAACTTCAACATGATGCGGTTGTTCACGGCGAGTATTACGCCGCCGTGGACCTGGGTTCCAACAGTTTCCACATGGTGGTAGTGCATGTCGTGAACGGCAGTGTGCAAATCATCGGTAAAGTGAAACAGAAAGTCAGGCTGGCTGCCGGTTTAAATGACGATATGGAACTGGATGAAGTCAGCATGGAGCGTGGCTGGCAGTGTTTACAGACATTCGCCGAACGCCTGCAGGACATTCCCCGTTCCAATGTAAAAGTGGTCGCTACCGCGACACTGCGTCTGGCAGTAAATGCCGCGGATTTCATCCACAAAGCAGAATCCATTCTGGGCCATAAGCTGGAAGTCATCAGCGGTGAAGAAGAAGCGCGGCAGATTTATCTCGGGGTTGCGTATACCTCCGCGAATCAGGGCAATTCCCTGGTGATTGATATCGGCGGCGCGAGCACCGAAATTATCATCGGCAATGACATGCACCCTATCCACCTGGTCAGTCTGGATATGGGCTGCGTCACGTTCATAGAACGGCACTTCCCTAAAGGCCAAATCACCCGGGCCAACTTCGATAAAGCACAGCAAAAAGCTAATGCCCTTCTGGACAGTGTGGCTGATACCTTCCTGTGTTTTGACTGGCATAACTGTCTGGGCGCATCAGGTACACCACAAGCCATCACAGAAATTCTGGTCGCACAGGGGATCAGCGATGCTATCCGCCTTGATTACCTGTATAAACTGCGTGATGAGTGTATCGCCTGTGGTCATATCGACAACCTGAACATCAAAGGTCTGGAAGAGTCCCGCAAGCCCATTTTCCCCAGCGGCCTGGCGATTCTGATCACCCTGTTCGAGCGCCTGAAAATCCGTGATATGAATATTTCCGGCGGCGCACTGCGGGAAGGACTGATTTACGGCATGCTGGATAACCTGCAGGAAAATGACCGCCGCAGCCAGACCCTGAATCATACTATGAAGCGGTATCACATCGACCGCCACCATGCTGAGTCAGTGCGGGGGCTGGCACTGCGCCTGTGTCACCAGTTATGCGCGCAAACCAGTTTGTGTCACCTTGATACTGAAGCCGTGCTGGGTGCAGCAGCAACCCTGCATGAAATCGGTCTGCATGTTGAGTTTAAAAAGCATCATGAGCATGGTGCCTACCTGCTGACGTATATCGATTTGCCCGGTTACACCAAATTACAACGTGTGGCGATACGGGACCTGGTAAAATGTCACCGCCTCGCAATCAAGTCAGACACTTTTACTCATTATCATGAAGAAGTAAGGCCCATGCTGGAAGGCTTGTTACGGGTGTTAAGGATTGCCGTTGTGTTGTGTCTGCGTCGTCAGAACAAACACATTCCGGAGGTAGAACTGAAAGTGGACGGTGATGACTGGACACTGATCCTGCCGCAAGGCTGGCTGGCGGCCCATCCGCTTATTAACGCTGAGCTGGCCAACGAAACCTGGTTACAACACCGGGCAGGCTGGAAACTGCACTGCCTGTGACTGGTATTTACCGGGCGAAGTAAAACCGGCCAGTATCAGGCCGGCAGTCTCAGATGTGTCAGCGGGCTGATAGACATTCAGCCCTTCAGTAACTGCGCAGCCTGCGGCGCAAAGTAAGTCAGAATGCCATCTGCACCGGCCCGCTTAAATGCAAGCAACGATTCCAGAATAACTTCATCTTCCTTCAACCAGCCATTAGCAAACGCCGCTTTGTGCATAGCGTATTCGCCACTTACCTGATAGGCAAAAGTCGGCACCTTCAGCTCTTCTTTACAACGACGGACAATATCCAGATACGGCATGCCGGGTTTCACCATGACCATGTCTGCGCCTTCCTGCAGATCCATGGCAATTTCGTGAATAGCTTCATCGCTGTTTGCAGGGTCCATCTGATAAGTTTTCTTGTTACCGCCTTTGATGTTCGCAGCAGAGCCCACAGCGTCCCTGAAAGGGCCATAATAGGCTGACGCATACTTGGCAGCATAAGCCATGATACAGGTATTGTGGTGGCCGTCAGCTTCAAGGGCATTGCGGATGGCACCAGTTCTGCCATCCATCATGTCCGACGGAGCCACAATGTCAGCGCCGGCTTCAGCATGCGACAGCGCCTGCTTTATCAGCGCATCCACGGTGATGTCATTTACCACATACCCGTCTTTATCGATGATGCCGTCCTGTCCGTGGGAAGTAAACGGATCCAGTGCCACATCAGACATCAGCATCAGTTGCGGATAAGCGTCCTTTAACGCACGCAGTGCCTGCTGTGCCAGTCCCTGCGGATTCCACGCTTCTTTCGCACAGTCAGTTTTCAGCTCCATAGGCGTAACCGGAAAAGGCGCCAGAGCGGGGATCCCAAGGTCGACCCACTTACCGGCTTCTTCCACCAGTAAATCCACAGATAAACGTTCGACGCCCGGCATGGAAGGCACAGCTTCCCGCTGGTTTTTGCCCGGCAGAACAAATACAGGGTAAATCAGATCTTTTACCGTGAGCACGTGCTCTGCGACCATATCCCGCAATGCGTCCTGACTTCTGAGGCGGCGCATTCTTTTTGCCGGGAAAGGTGAAAATGTCATGATGATTCTCCAGAAAAGATTTCCGCGACAACCTGATTCCGCCCGTTTTGCTTAGCGCGGTACAACAGGCTGTCTGCGTACTTCAGTAAATCGAGTTCGTGTGCTTCACGCTGAATAACGGCACATGCAACACCGGCGCTCATCGTCAGCTGAATAACCTGCCCGTCAATTTCAACCGGCGTCTGCTCAATCATTCTGCGCATGTATTCCACGACCTGTCGGGCACCCTCAATGTCAGTGTTAGGCAAAATAATGCCAAACTCTTCACCGCCATAGCGGCATACATCGTCTGATGAACGGCGTAACTGTGATTGCAGTAAACGGGCAATGTGACAAATACAGGCATCACCCGCTGCATGTCCGTACTCGTCATTAACCGACTTGAAGTGGTCGATGTCAATCATTGCGAGGCTAAGTTCAGTTTGTTCACGACGACTGCGCCGGCTCTCTGCCAGCAAGCGTTTGTCAAAGTGCCTGCGGTTACGGATCCCTGTCAGTGAGTCGATGCTGTTGAGGCGCTCCAGTTCTTCATTGGCCTGTGATAATTCACGTAGTGCAATTTCCAGTTCCAGGGTACGTTCCTGCACCTTGTATTCCATTTCATCGGCATACTGACGCTGAATTTCCACCAAATCCTCCCGCGCCTGTGCAGATAACTTTTCCTGCTCAAGGGCTTTACGGGACGATTCAAAGGCGGTTTCTTTTTGCTGGCTGTATCCAATGGCGATAATAAACGTCAGCAGTAACGTTTCTACTGACGCCCCGAGCATCAGCAAATAATTGGACGGTATACTGGTGCTGAATACCCCCAGATTATCCAGGCTGGCAGATAAGCCGCTGACCAGCAAAATACTCCAGGCAAAAGAATAGTACCTGGCGATGGTGTGCCCCCGCATGGCAAGCCAGATACCGATGGCCAGGGTAAAAATAACCACCAGCCCCAGCATTACCAGAAACACTTTGATAAGCCATGCATAGGGCAGAAACAGACTGACAATGACATTTAACCCGAACAGGGCTGCCACCGCTTTCAGTGTTTTATCAATTTTCCGGCTATGGGAAGAAACTTCCAGTAAGGCGCGGGAAAACAGCATGGCGAACATAATGGCAGCATTGGCACAAATAGCGACGGCCCGTTGTTCAAACCAGCCCCACTGCGGCCACAAATACGCAAAGGCCTGACCGTTCAGAGTCGCCAGCGTCAGCGACAGCGAAATGACGTAAGCGGTGTAAAGTAAAAATGTTGCACTGCGGGTGGTCAGAAAGAAGAAAAAGTTGCTTACCCCGATGGCCAGCAGGAAACCGAAGAACGCCCCCATCAGGTGACTCAGGCTGGAGGTATATTCGATGAATTCTGTTTTATTCCACACACGCACAGGCAATCTTACTGCCCCTGATGTTTTCACTTTCAGCACCACATCCAGATGTGCGTAGCCCGCCGGGATGGTAAATAACATGGAGGGGTGACGTATATCCCACTCTGTAAACGACAACGCATCGCCGCCATAGAGAGTTGCTACCGGGCCGTGCTGTTCAGGCGTAAAAAAAGAGACTTCTATGTTGTCCAGCAGCGGATAAGCCACTTCGAGTAACGCTTCTTCAGATAAAAGCGCATCACGTCTGACAGAGAAATTAAACCAGTGTACACCGTCCTGCATACCCAGATTTACCGGGTTGCTCACAGGCGTCCAGTCTACAGCGGCTATTTCGGAATAACTTTGAATGGAAAAAGCAGATGCTGCTGAGGAAGTATAACGAATTTCAGAAATGCGCTGCTGTTGATCGTCGGCGCGGATGTAGGGTTGCACAACATAAAGAAACAAGGCAACAACGGCCAGCGTTATTGCGATCAGCCACTCATCGTACCGGCGGACCATCCCCGTGTTCAATTGCATTTATTATTCTACCTTGCAACTTTGAATACCCTGCAAGTATTAGCATAACTGTTTTGTGTCAACTCTTCATAACTTATTTCTGTCAAATCAGCCAAATACCTACCAATTGATGAGATAAAAGCAGGTTCATTATTTTTTGACTTCGGACGATGATTTTTCGGAAATAAATAAGGCGCATCGGTTTCGAGAATTAACCGGTTAAGGGGTAACTGCTTCACCGCTTCTCTTAAGTCTGCGCCACGTTTCTCATCACAGACCCAGCCGGTGATACCAATATACAGACCCCGGTCGAGATAGGCCTGCATGGCGTCAAGGTTTCCGGTAAAGCAATGGGCGATGCCACCGGCCAGTTGCCCTTCAACACTGTCCAGACAATCTAATTGCAGTGCGAAAGCATCACGTTCGTGAAGATAGACAGGCTTATTATGTTTAACGGCAATCGCCAGTTGCCGGCGAAAGACTGATTCCTGAACATCACGGGGGGAAAAGTCGCGGTTAAAATCGAGTCCGCACTCACCGACGGCAACAACACCCGGACAATCAAGGCGCTGTTCCAGACCGGTAAAGTCATCCTCTGTCATGACTTTAGCGTTATGCGGGTGACAACCGACGGTATAACAAAGGTGTTCAGGATAACGTTGATAAAGCGCCTGTGCATCATCCCACTCAGCGGGCTCAGTGGTGATCATGCAAAGTTTATCGACCCCTGCTTCTACAGCGCGGGCGATAACATCGTCGGGATTAAACCGGCGGTCAAGGAGGTTGACGCCGGCATCGAACCATTTCAACTTACTTGATCCGGCGTACGCCAATTCTGCCACTGGCACCGGATTTCTTCAGATAGAAAGCACCCAGTGCTCCACGCTCCACCAGTACGGTATCGCCTTTGCGGAACTTGTAGTTCACATCATCGGAAGTCTGACGCCAGACCATACCGCTATCCAGTGTAATAATGTAGTCACCCCGCGGGCTGGTCGACACATCCGTAATAGTACCGGACATATTTTCAGGCAGATTCTCTGCCGCCAGGCGCTGTGCTTCCAGACCAAAGTCATCTTCAGTAATTTGTGGCTTGCTGGCAGTGGCAACCGGCTGACGCTTTGGTTGCTCGCTGGCAATGTCATCAACAGACTTGCCTGCACCGGCATAGATGTTCATTGAACCGGCAACGGCGTCATAACAAATAAGACGTTTCAGGTCGTTTTTTTCGTTCTTACAAGCCTGCATGGCTTCAGTAACGGTTTCAGCCTGCGCCGTAAATGATAAAGCGCCAATGAGGGCCACACCGGCCAGTTTTATTTTTGATTTCATTATTATTCCTTACTTGTCATCTTCAGATCGTCTGTCCCGATCTGTCTGAGCTAAACTGACTCAGAGTCGGACGATTGCTCGTCCTCATCATCTTCTTTTTTACCTGCGTAAAATCCACCGACGATGACGCCCACTTCAAATAAGAACCACATTGGAATTGCCAGTAATGTCTGGGAAATAACATCCGGAGGTGTCAGCAGCATACCCAGTATGAAGGCACCGACCACCACGTAAGGACGTTTAGCCCGCAGCGTTGCTGCATCGGTCACGCCTGTCCAGCATAACAATATGATGGCAATCGGGATCTCAAATGACACCCCGAATGCGAAAAACAATTTAAGTACGAAGTTCAGATAACTGGAAATATCCGTACTGACGGTTACCCCTTCAGGCGCCACACTGTTAAAAAACGCAAAGGCAATAGGGAAAACCACGAAATAGGCAAACGCCATCCCCGCATAAAATAGCAGTGTGCTTGAGAGTAACAGCGGCGCGACCAGCTTTTTCTCATTCTTGTACAAGCCCGGCGCGACAAAGGCCCAGACCTGATAAAGCACATAGGGAATAGCAATGAAAAATGACAGCACCAGAGTAAGTTTAAACGGTGCAAAAAACGGTGATGCAACATCCGTTGCAATCATGGATGTGTTTTCCGGCATCGTGCTCAGCAAAGGCTCAGCCAGAAGGCGGTAAAGATCC
The DNA here is from genome assembly GCF_984505615.1 of Alteromonas sp. Classification (NCBI taxonomy): domain Bacteria; kingdom Pseudomonadati; phylum Pseudomonadota; class Gammaproteobacteria; order Alteromonadales; family Alteromonadaceae; genus Alteromonas; species Alteromonas sp. The sequence goes on from NZ_CFHOXV010000042.1 coordinate 32,834, forward strand.
TGAGCGAAATACGCCAGACACAAAAACACCAGCAGCACACTTGCCAGTGCGTGCAAGACACGGTTTCGCAGCTCAATCAGGTGCGAGATAAGAGAGTTAGCGTCAGACATTTACTTCTTTTTATAAGGTTCCTGCACGGACTTCGCGGCATCTTTGAGTTCATCGACGCTTTCTTTAAGTTCCGGCGCAATATCTTTAAGGCCCTGTTGCTCAGCCTTTTTCAGATTTTCATGCAATTCATGCACACGTAACTGGTGTTCCACTTCCTGCTTGAAGCCTGTTGCCATATTACGCACGCTGCGCACTGTTTTGATGGTGGAGCGCATTGCGCCGGGTAAACGTTCCGGCCCCAGCACAAGCAGTGCCAGCACTCCAATCACCAATAATTCCCAGAAGCCAATGTCAAACATCAGGATTTTTCTTTAACGTCTGCCTTGGACTCTGCTTCTACAGATTGCGCCTCGTTTTTGTTTTCAACGCGCTTTTCCTGTGAGAAATCAGCATCTGACTCTTCATCAGTTACTGCTTTCTTAAAACCTTTTACTGCACCACCAAGATCGGAGCCAATGCTCTTAAGTCGCTTAGTGCCAAACAGAAGAACAACAATCACTAAAACAATCAGCAATTGCCAGATACTAATTCCACCCATCAAAAAAATCTCCTTTACATCAAGACCCACAGTATGCCACCGCTATAAGAACCTTTCACGACATAATTTACAATTGTGAGGTGAACCGTTTCATCTTTACGTTTTTATACTTATTTAAACTTTTGACGAATGCCTGATTTCACTTCATGCTAAAAAACTGGATAGGAAGCCCGGGTCTGAAACCCTGAATTAATTTATGTCATGTATCGTGTTGTTACTGTGTGTTGCACTGCCCCGGCTGTCAGACGGAGACGTTGAGCGTCTTCCGGTTGAACAAAGCCAGCAGGCAGAAGCCGGTACAGATGAAAAACTCTGGTTCGATAACTGGCAACAGGAGCTAACCCGCTCCATGGACTACACCGCACGGCAGCTCGACAGCTTTTTTGCACTGGAAGGCAGTGACGCTTACCGTGATGCCAGGGCCGAAGGCCGGGTGAGTCTGGGCTGGGAACCCAGAACGCGGGACCTCAGCGAAATGGATTTACGTTTCCGGATTCGGGTAAAACTACCGGCGCTGGAAGACCGTGTAGATCTGGTGCTCAGCGATAACGAAGATAACGACAATCAAAATACCATTAAAGCGGCAAGAGACCCGGTTGCCCGGAACCGCGATAACACAACCATCGCCCTGCGTTACCGTGCCAGTGACAATGCCAGAATGTCGTACCGTATCGGTACCGGCCGGCGGGGGCAAGTTTATGCGAAAGCCCGTTTTCAGGATATGGCCCCGCTCTCCGATACAGTCGCCCTGTTTTACGACGCTGAAACCTATTATTACAACCGCGACGGACTGGGTGCTGAAGTAGGAGCAACGTTTCAATATCTCAGCCACGACGACCATGTATTCCGCTTCAACAACCGTTATTACTACCGCGATGAACACGAAGACTGGTTGTGGCGTCACGAACTGCAATATCTGCAACCGCTGACTTCACATTCCGCAGCTATTTATACCCTGTTTACAGAAGGACTGACAAAACCGTCAAACGAGCTGAGTGAGGTGTACACCAGTTTCCGCTACCGTATGAACCCCACCCGTGACTGGCTGTTTTACGAAATTGAGCCGTTTGTTTTATGGCTGAAGGAAGAAGATTTTAAACCTTCGTACGGGCTGGCTTTACGGGTGGAAGTGTATTACGGCAAAGGGGCATAAAAAAACCGGTATCACGGGCGATACCGGTTTTGTCGTTCTTTTACTTCCGCTGATTTATGGTCTCAGCGCACGTTCACCGCGGGCTAATCCGCATACGCCGGTGCGGGATGATTCGATAATTTCTGCACATTCACCCATTGCAGATGCGAAAGCATCCAGCTTGTCTGATGTACCCGTGATTTCAATGGTGTAATTGCTGCCGTTTACATCAACAATACTGCCACGGAAGATATCACTGGTGCGCTTCACTTCTGCGCGGATCTCTTCAGTCCGTGTAGCCACTTTAATCAACATCAGTTCACGTTCTACGTGGGTGCCGTCGGTTAAATCGACCACTTTAAGCACATCGATGAGTTTGTTCACCTGTTTGGTGATTTGCTCAATCACTTTATCATCACCGTGAGTGGTAATGGTCAGGCGAGACAAACTGGGGTCGTCTGTTGCGGCAACACACAGTGAATCAACGTTATATCCACGTTGTGAAAATACGCCCACGATACGTGACAGTGCGCCCGGCGCGTTTTCCATTAATACTGAAATAATTCTTCTCATCAGGTTCGCTCCGTTTTGCTCAGGCGCATGTCATCCATTGCACCGAATTTCACTTGCATTGGATAAACGTGTTCGTTCTGGTCTACAGCAATGTCCATGAATACCAGTCTGTCGGTATAGCTGAAACATTTTTCCATCGCGGCGTCGAGCTCATCGAGACGATCCACTTTGATACCTACATGGCCATAGGCCTCTGCCAGCTTCACAAAGTCAGGCATGGAGTCCATGTAAGAATGAGAGTGACGACCTTTATAAATCATATCCTGCCACTGACGTACCATGCCCAGCGCACGGTTGTTCAGAGAAATAATCTTCACCGGTAAGTTGTACTGCAAACAGGTAGACAGTTCCTGAATATTCATCTGAATACTGCCGTCACCGGTTACAACCACCGAGGTCGCTTCAGGGTGTGCGAACTGTACGCCCATCGCTGCCGGTAAACCAAAGCCCATGGTGCCCAGACCACCGGAATTGATCCACTGACGCGGTTTTTTATAAGGATAATATAAAGCAGCAAACATCTGGTGCTGACCCACGTCAGAACTGACGTACGCATCACCGTTAGTGTGCTTGTACAAAGCTTCGATAACACGCTGAGGCTTGATTACCGTGTCGCCCTGTTCGTACTTCAGACACTCACGGCCGCGCCACTGGGTGATTTGTTGCCACCAGTCGCTGAGCTTTTCTTTCTGGCCGGAGAAATCCACATCAGCCAGTTGCTCAAGGATCTGATCAAGCACTTTATCCACACTGCCAACAACCGGAATGTGCGCATTAATGGTTTTTGAAATCGATGCAGGGTCAATATCCACATGAATAATTTCAGCATGAGGACAGAACTTTGAAACGTTGTTGGTAACACGGTCATCAAAACGGGCACCCAGTGCAATAATGCAGTCTGAATTGTGCATGGTTTTGTTGGCTTCCAGCGTACCGTGCATACCCAGCATACCAACGAACTGTTCATGGGTACCCGGCATAGCGCCCAGCCCCATCAGCGTGCAGGTTACCGGTGCATTCAGCTTCTCAGCCAGCTCTATAACTTTACCGGATGCCTCACAGGCAACAGCACCACCACCCACGTACATCACCGGACGTTCTGCTTTAAGCATAGAAGCAACGGCTTTTTTGATTTGCTTCATATGGCCCTTTTCAGTGGGGTTATACGAGCGCATAGCCACTGACTCTGGGAATACGTACGGATGGGAATCCTGAACGTTTACAATATCTTTTGGCAAATCAACCACTACCGGGCCCGGACGGCCGGAGTTGGCAATATAAAAGGCTTTGGCAATGGCTTCAGGAATATCAACAGCCCGTTTTACCAGAAAGCTGTGCTTAACGATGGGGCGGGAACAACCCACCATATCCGTTTCCTGGAATGCATCCTCACCAATGAGTGATGACATTACCTGACCGGACAATACCACCATAGGAATAGAGTCCATATACGCAGTAGCAATACCGGTAATGGTATTGGTTGCGCCCGGACCTGAGGTGACGAGGACTGTGCCGGTTTTGCCAGTTGAACGTGCATAACCATCCGCCATATGGGCGGCCGCCTGTTCGTGACGTACGAGGACATGTTTGACATCATCCTGCGCAAACAGCGCATCGTAAATGTCTAAAACGGCACCACCGGGGTAACCGAACACATGTGTGACTCCCACATCTTTTAGCGCTTCAACCACCATGGCAGCGCCTGACATCATTTTCACAGTCAAATCTCCTGTATTATGGATTTGTGTCTCGTAACCTTATTAAAAATATATGCGGAATATACCGTAGCGCGGACTATAACGAAGGCATTAGAAAGATAAAACAAAAAAATGGCTAAAAGTGAGACATGTATCCCAATATATAGAATAAATAGGATGAATATCCCCATTTAGCTTATTTTACAGCCAAATATAGGATGGCGGTTACAACTGATTTACAAGTTAATCGTCATCTAACACGATATCGGTGTCGTCCGCAGTGCCACCGTCGTCGTCAGATTCTGTCAGTGCAACTTTTTTGGAGCCATAGATTGAGGCGGCTTTAGGTCGGTTAATACGTTTCTGGTACTTTAGCCACACTTTTTCTTCTGGTGAAGCCGGTTCGGTCTCACCATGAGCAACAGCAATGAAGCGCATATCCTGATCCGTTTCAGGTGTCAGCTTTCCATCCACCAGTGCTGCAATCACACTACCATTTTCTGCGAGAATTTTCGCTTCTTTTATCGAAAAATCGCCGGAACGTGCAAATCCGTAGGGATAATGCTTTTTATCCATAAACGGGCGCTTTATCAGACTATCACGAGTACTATTCGTCATACTAAAACCTGTTTGCTGCAATACTATTTGAGAACGGTTTCAGGCCATGTCACTCAGGCAACAGAGCCACTAACAAAACTTGTGCTTTTCGCAACACAACAAATAGTTTTAATGACGTTGGATGTCAAACAAAAAAAGCGCCGTAAAGGCTAATGCCAGTCAGTTAAGCTGACTGGCATTTTTCTTTTTATGGGGGTAGCG
>NZ_CFHOXV010000043.1:0-1432 GCF_984505615.1 Alteromonas sp.
CCGTTATCGACATTTACTGTTGCAATAACGAGGCGGACCATACATTTTTGTACATATAGTTTGACGTTTTAAAAAACGTAATATTTATGACAAAAAAATGTAACATTAAATTAGACAAATTTTCATTAACTTACTATTTGTCAATACCAAAAAAAATTTAATTAAGTTGAACCAAGCCTGCCTCTGCACTATCACATATATGTGCGTGAAAAAACTTGAAGGCACCATCAACCCATACTGACAGGAGAGCCCGATAGTCAATCACGGCACAGTTAAATAATCAAAAGAGGCTTATCAATGAAACGACAAAAAAGAGATAAATTGACGCGTGCACACGCAAAAGGGTATCAAGCTGGTATCAGCGGTCGTTCAAAGGAGAACTGTCCATTTCAGGCTTTTGACGCCAGGTCACAATGGCTCGGAGGCTGGAGGGAAGCCGTTGAAGACAGACAATTAGGATTCAACGTGCGTTAAGCATCTCTTTCAGTATAGGTAAGCCCCGATTTAACGGGGCTTTTTTATACCTGAAAAAATCAGAATTTAGACGTGTCCTGAAACAGACCGACTTTCAAATCTTTTGCGGTATAAATAACACGGCCGTCTACTTCAACCTGGCCATCAGCCAGACCCATAAACAGTTTACGTTTAACTACACGCTTCATGTTGATGCGGTAGGTTACCTTTTTAGCCGTTGGCAGTATTTGACCGGTAAATTTCACTTCACCTACGCCAAGAGCACGACCTTTACCGGGGCCACCGCTCCAGCCAAGGAAGAAACCCACCAGCTGCCACATGGCATCCAGACCCAGACAGCCGGGCATTACAGGGTCACCCGGGAAGTGGCAGTCAAAGAACCACAGATCAGGCGTGATATCCAGTTCGGCAATGATTTCGCCTTTATCGTACTCACCGCCTTCTTCACTGATATGACTGATACGGTCCATCATCAGCATATTAGGAGCCGGTAATTGACTATTACCCGGCCCGAACATTTCACCGCGGCTACAGGCCAGCAAGTCTTCACGGTTAAAACTATTTTGTTTGTCGGACATGATATCCCTTTGTTGTTAGATTTTCAGCGTGGTAATTTAGCGAACACTTGTACGCTAAACAACTCTGAACAGTCATTTATTGTGAAAATTTACATGTTACACTGTGCACGTAACCACGAGATGACAACGGTATGACTGAAAAGAAAAAAGCCAATCCTTCCGCCAATGCTGAAAAACAGCGTCGTTTCCGCGAAAGACAAAAAGCAGCAGGAAAAAAAATGGTTCGTGGCTATGTCAGCCCCGAAGCCATGCAGTGTTATAAAGAAATCAGCGATAAAACCGGATGGAGTGACAGTGAAGTACTGTCCAACGCGTTACGCATAACCTATGCAGCCTACAAGTGTGGTCAAATCCGTCTTTTAAATCAGTGGCTTAAAGAT
>NZ_CFHOXV010000043.1:1442-37309 GCF_984505615.1 Alteromonas sp.
CGCTAGCCCTGGATTTTAACCAGCGCCGGGAAGGACTCGCGGAAGTCGTGTGCTTTCTGACGATCCGGGCTGACTCTCTGAGCACATCTTCTCTTTCCCTGTAAGACCACAGCCGCTCTGCGGTTTGTTTATTGTGCTGTCTGATATCAATCACCGGCAGCATGTAATCCCGTTGTATATCAAAATCCAGCATCACTGCTTCCAGCGGCGGAATATCTGCCGGATTATGACACAGCGCCGCCGGCAGATTTTTGAGTTCCGGTACCCATTTTTTTATGAACGCAGCTTCAGGGTCGAGCCTGGCCGACTGGGTTGCAGGATTATATAACCTGACGGTATGTATACCGGTAATACTGGCCTGCATCTGAATTTGCGGAAAATGAATACCGGGCTCAAAATCAAGAAAGGCACTGGCAAGGTATTCTGCCGCGTGCCGCCAGTGCACGTTCATATGGTGACACAGGAAACTGGTTACCATGGCACGCATGCGGAAATTGAGGTAGCCGGTGGCAGCGAGCGCCCGCATACAGGCATCCACCAGCGGGTAACCCGTTTTCCCGTTTATCCACAGCCAGGTGCGTCTGCTGGCCTCCGGTCCGTCGATGTAAGGAAAGCTTGCATATCCCGCATTTTGTGCCCGCCACTCCATTTCATGTTCGCTTTCAAATTTCTGAATGAAATGACAGTGCCAGTGGATACGGGACATCAGTGCATTCAAAGCCTTCTTCCAGAGCGCTCCGTCACCGCCTCGCTGATGAATGAGTTCAGACTTACGGTATTCAATATACTGAAAGACCTGTTTTACTGACAGATTACCCCACGCAAGATAAGGACTGAGCCGTGAGCAGGTGATACGTGCATCCGCCGGCCTGGATATGCCCTGATGGTATCGCTTGCCCCGATCTGCAAGAAAGTGTTTTAAAACCTGCCATCCACGACGTTCGCCGCCGGGTTGCATGTGTGCACAGTGCGGATAAGAGGGCGAGCCTGCGATACTTTCCAGCGGTGATGTCGTCCATTGCCACCAGTTCACTGTGGTTAAGGCAATGTCGTCAACAGGCTGTGACATTACCGCTTTCCAGTGTCTTTCCCAGTGCCGGCGGTTTATCAGTCCCCGGCTTACAGCGCCGCTGGCAAATTCAATATGGCGTATCTGCCGTGCCTGAAACCAGGCCTGCATGAGTAAATCACGATCGTAGGTAATTTTAAGCCCGGTTTCCTGATAGCTGTACACTTCCCGGACTGTACAGTGCGTTGCTATTTCGCTGAAGGTCGCTTCAACTGTACGAGTTGTAGTCAGCACTGTGGCAGAGCCCGGCAACTGGTCGTTTAAATCGGTGATACTTTGACAGATGAAGCGCCAGTGTCTGTCGCTCATGTGCGGATCCTGCATGAGTTCCGGCTCATAACAGAATACTAACAGCACCGGCAAACCGCTCCGGACGGCTTCTTTCAGGGGGGCATGATCGCGCAGACGTAAATCCCGTTTGAGCCAAACCACCGCAATATCGGGCTTCAGCTCAGCCATTTGTTGATAAATGTCCGTTCCGGATCGTACATATTCGTCTGCTTTTCAAGGTCAAACTGGCGGTGACCACGGGGATCATGACCCACTCCGCCAAGGTAGAGCCAGTTACCCCAGTTACTGCCGGGGTCGTAATCTACAAGGCATTGTTCAAACCAGGCCGCCCCGTATTGCCAGTTTTGTCCCAGTTCATGGACCAGACAACTGGCAACCAGTTGTCTGCCGCGGTTAGACATGAAACCGGTTTGCGTCAGTTGCCGCATGCAGGCATCAACAATCGGGTAGCCGGTTCTTCCTTGTTGCCAGCGGATTATTTTGTCCGCATCGTGGTGACAGGGACGTTTTTCATCCCGCAGTCCTGCCTGCAGATACCAGTCTTTGCCGGGCATAAGCTGCGCAAAATGAAAAAACTCCCGCCACAATAATTCAAAATACACCCAGTATGTGGACTCATTGGCTTCCACTTCATCTTCAAAACGCCTGAGCTCAAGATATACACGTCGGGGAGACAAGGCGCCTGCCGCAAGCCAGGGTGAGAAACGTGTACTGGCCGTATCGTCATCCAGCGCATTTCTGGTTTCTTTATAGCGCAGCACATGCCGGTGTTTGAAAAAGTACTCATTCAGCCGTTCCAGCGCAGCACTTTCTCCGCCACGAAAAAGAGGAGGTGTTTTGCTTTTCTCATGTACAGCCGTCACAGATTGCACTTCGGTGGCGAAGGGCGGTGGGTATGATACCGGAGGATCTAACGGTAACTCCGGTATTGTGTTGTGTTCTATTTGCTTGCGGAATTGTGTAAATTGCCCGGGCATTTCGTTAAGAGAAAAGGGGAGCGAAGACTGATTAAACAGGGAGCCGGCTTCTCTATACACCGTATTAATACCATCACAGGCATCAACCACATGTTGCCAGTCCTGCAATTCGTAAAAGCCCGGATTCACATGTGCGCCAAGCCAGCTTACATCGTATTTTTTTATCAGTTCTGCAATGACAACTGCCGGGTTGCCCTCGAGAACAAGTAACCTCTGGCCAAGAGGTACCAGGGCATCATCCAGTTCATCCAGGCACTCAGCGATAAACTGCTCTCTGATTGCGCCGGTGCGTTGTGTGCCGAAAGGTGTGGTTTCTGACAGCCGGCTATCTCTGACATATACCAGCAGCAACTCCGTAACGTTCTGACACATCGCTTCCAGTGCTGGCATATCGTCAAGCCGTAAATCCTGACGGAACCAGAAAATGCCCCTCACACGGGCCGGATAACTGCTATTTGTGTAGTGCGATGTTTTCATTACAAAACCTTAATTTTCACCCGTTTGTAATCAGATTTATTACAATGCCGTATCTATTGCATCATTCTGAATAAAAAAGGATAACAACGTGCCGGTACCCGTCAGCATTATGTGGTTCCGCCAGGACTTGCGCGTGAAAGATAATCCCGCGCTGAACGCCGCCTGCGACCTTGGTAAAATCATCCCTGTATACATTGCAGATACGTCTCTACCGGAAAAACGACTCCCCGGTAGTGTAACTAAATGGTGGTTACATCAATCATTAAACTCCCTTAATGATCGCCTTAACGGCCATTTGCAGGTATTCAGCGGCGACCCGGCAGACCTCATTCCTGAACTCATGGCACGGTTTGATGTGCAGCATATTTTCTGGAACCGGTTGTATGAGCCGTGGCATGTGGCCAGAGACAAAAAACTGAAGCAGGCCCTGAAAGATGACGGCAAAACGGTGAAGAGTTTCAATGGGTCATTGTTGTGGGAGCCCTGGGACATTGAGAATAAATCAGGTTCACCCTATAAAGTATTTACGCCGTTTTACCGTAAAGGCTGCTTACAGGCCGCTGAGCCACGCTTTCCCCAGGCGCCGGTAGCCAGAATCACTTACGCGGATGTGGACAATGCAGGTATGTCAATTGATGATCTCGGGTTGATGCCTGATATTCAGTGGTACGATGGCATCGAAAAAATGTGGACACCGGGAGAAGACGGTGCAGCCGACCGGCTTGCTACCTTCATAGACGAAGCCGCAGCGAATTATAAAACCGACCGGGATATACCGGCTGTGCAGGGCACATCGTTGCTCAGCCCGCATCTTCATGCCGGAGAAATATCTCCTAATCAAATCTGGTATGCCATTAAGGATGCCTTTGGCAACAGTGATGATAAGAATATCGATACCTATTTGAGTGAACTGGGATGGCGGGAATTTGCCCATCACCTTATCTATCATTTTCCTGACTTCCCCGATAAGAACTTCAATGAGAAGTTTGATAAATTTCCATGGCGCCGGAGCCAGAAAGATTTGCAAGCCTGGCAGAAGGGCCGCACGGGTATCCCTATTGTCGATGCAGGCATGCGGGAATTATGGCACACCGGCTATATGCACAACCGCGTACGGATGATTACCGGTTCATTTCTGGTGAAGAACTTACTTACCGACTGGCGTGAGGGAGAAGCCTGGTTCTGGGATTGTCTGGCTGACGCTGACGGTGCGAATAATACCGCCGGATGGCAGTGGGTGGCGGGGTCGGGTGCCGACGCCGCGCCCTATTTTCGGGTGTTTAACCCGGTGTTGCAGGGGGAGAAATTCGACAAGCAGGGCGAATACGTACGTACCTGGTGTCCCGAACTGAAAAAATTGCCCAACAAATATATTCATAAGCCCTGGGAAGCGGACAAGGCAGCGCTCAAACAGGCTGGTGTTGAGCTTGGAAATCAATATCCTGAACCTCTGGTAGATTTAAAAGCGTCACGACAACGGGCACTGGACGCCTTTGATGAAATTAAGGGGTAATCATGGGCTGTACTCTGCGATTGATACTTGGCGACCAGCTTACCGCCACTTTACCGGTGATCACTGACGCGGTGAAAACCCGCGATATTTTATTGATGGCGGAGGTGAAAGAAGAAGCCACTTATGTGAAGCACCATAAAAAGAAGATTGCATTTTTATTTTCAGCTATGCGGCATTTCGCAGAAGAACTGAAAGATCACGGCTTTAAGGTGCATTACAGGAAGTACGATGACCCCGATAATCAGGGTAGTTTGCTGAATGAAGTAAAAGCGCTGGTGAGTAAACACGATGTTGATAATATCGTTGTCACTGAACCGGGTGAATACCGTTTACTGAAGAGTATGCAGCAGTGGGAAAGTCAGCTCGGTGTGCCTGTGGATCTGTTACCCGACGAACGGTTCTATGCCAGTAAAGCCAGGTTTGCTGAATGGGCTGAAGGACGGAAAACCCTTCGTATGGAATTCTGGTACCGGGAAATGCGCAAAGAAACCGGCATTCTTATGGAAAATGGTGCGCCGGCGGGGGGAGACTGGAACTACGATGCGAAAAACCGAGAGTCCATGCCCGCTAGTGTCACTCCGCCACCACCGGTAAAATTTGAGCCCGATGAGATAACCCGGGACGTGATCAGTCTGGTTGAAAAAGAGTTCGGTGATCACTTCGGTGAATTAGATGATTTTCATTATGCTACCGATCGTGCCGGTGCACTTGAGGTATTAAACCGCTTTATTGACGAACGGCTACCGGACTTTGGCCGCTATCAGGACGCCATGCGTCATAACATGCCATGGTTGTTTCATTCCCATCTGTCCTTTTACATCAATTGCGGTTTGCTCAGTCCCCGGGAGGTGGTTCAGCAGGCAGAAGCCGCCTGGCATGCCGGTGAAGCACCACTGAATTCCGTAGAAGGTTTCATCCGGCAGATAATTGGCTGGCGTGAATTTGTGCGGGGATTTTACTGGCATTACATGCCGGGGTTACAGACAGATAATTATTTCAATGCAAAAAGAACCTTGCCCGACTTTTTCTGGGACGGCTACACCAATATGAATTGTCTGCGTCAGTGCATTACTGACACTAAAAAACATGCCTACGCACACCATATTCAGCGTTTGATGGTGTTAGGTAATTTTTCATTATTGTGTGAGTTATCACCCGCTGAAGTGCAGGAATGGTATCTGCTGGTGTACGCAGATGCCTACGAGTGGGTCGAATTACCTAATGTCTCCGGCATGATTTTATTCGCCGATGGCGGCAATCTCGCTAGCAAACCCTATGTAGCAAGTGGCAGCTACATCAATAAGATGTCTGATTACTGCAAGCACTGTGGTTACAGTGTATCGAAAAAAACCGGAGAAGGAGCCTGTCCGTTCAACTACTTGTACTGGCGCTTCCTCGATGCCCATCAGGACAAGTTACGGAAGAACCCGAGAATGGCGCTTGTCTATAAAAGCTACGACAGAATGGCGGAAGAGAAAATCGCGGCAATGCGGGAAGACGGTCAGCGTTTTCTGACAAAACTGAGTAAAAATGAAGAAGTCTGATTTACCGCAGAAGATGTGTCCGGTTTGCCAGCGGCCATTTACATGGCGCAAAAAGTGGGAACGGAACTGGGAAGCAGTAATATATTGCTCTAAAAGATGTGCCGGCAATAAACAAAGCCGGCACGACTGTTGATATCAGAACATCCAGCCCGCAGGATCCGGGTGGGCTTGATTGTTATCAAGATACTTCATGCCTTTCACACAACGAACAATCAGCCAGACAACCCAGAACAGAATAACCAGCCAGCCTATCAGCACAATTGACAGAATAGAGCCGATCACCAGGTAGAGGAAACCTATCCAGAAAGTACGGATTTGGAATCGGTAGTGGCTTTGCAGCCATTCCGGTGCATCTGATTTATTTATGTAGGCCATCACAACCCCTACAAGGCCGGTGATACCAAATAATATGCCTACCAGATACAGGATATAGACAATCTTGGCAGTGCTGCCTGATGCATTAGTGTTCGCGGGAATTTCGCTCATTTTATTTATCCTTTTTTAAAGTTATTTTTCCATACTATTTTCAGTCGGTTAGAAAGGCGGCTTGATAAATAGTCATGAAATAGTGCGATGAAACCGGATGAAATGCAATATTCTGTAGTGATTGATGACCAGCTCCTGTGATTAAGTTTTGCTTTTGTTGAGTTTTACAATTGAAACTTAATACAGAAAAACTGCGGTTTACATTGGCTGTGTACCAGGACAGTGATAGACAAGTCAGTTCAACCGACATCACTGGTATCCCCATGATTACAAAACTACCCGTTTCTCATTTTGCTATTCTGCTTAGTAGCTTGCTGATACTTTCTGCCTGCTCAACGACTCAAAACAACGGTGATGGCTGGCAAAATTTACTGTCGCCGGCAGAACAGAAAAACTGGACTGCAAAAATTAATCATCATCCTTCAGGGGTAAATTTTGCCAACACATTCCGGTTTTCAGGAGATATGCTGCTTATACGTTATGATGGCTATGATGACTTCAACGAACAATTCGGCCATCTTTTCTATGAAGCTGAATTAACCAACTTTCATCTCAAATTTGAGTACCGCTTTACCGGAGACTTTCTTGAAAGCGCCCCGGGCTACGCACGATTAAACAGTGGTGTAATGTTTGCCAGTCAGTCTGCTGATTCCATCCTCACGGATCAAAACTGGCCGGTTTCGGTGGAAATGCAGCTGTTGGCTGAGCGTGAAGCCGGTGTGGCAAGACCTACAGGAAATATGTGTTCGCCCGGTACAGAAATTTACTATCAGGGTGATATTTATCCTGAGCACTGCCTTAACTCGTCATCGCCCACGTTCCCCGCCGGTGAATGGGTGAGGGGCGAACTGATCGTTGAAGACGGGCACGTTACTCAACTTATCAATGATGATGTGGTTCTTGAATATGATTTAGCTCTCGCTAAAAAGGACGATCTGGTCACCGGTGAAAACCCGGCGACATGGGAACAGATGAAAAACCTGAAATCAGGTTATATTGCATTTCAAAGTGAGGGGCAGCCCATTGATTTTAAAAATATTTACTTAAAAATACTGTGAATTGTCAGCCTCTTCGAAGCAGAGTTTCCCCGGTCACTACCTGAAGAGTTTCCTGCGTTGTAAAATAGTTTTGTCACCGGGAAATTATTCATAATTGAAACCCGGTGACACAAAATGACGCTATATAATTGATTTTGATTGACCCTGAATATCTTCAAATTTAACGTGAATTTATTGTAAATAAATGGTGAAAAGTCATGCGGTTTGAATGTGTGACGTTTCACTCTTCAAAGGATCCGTTATGAAATTGAAGAAACTGTCACTCTCCATTATTACCGTATTGCATGCCGGCTTAACGACAAATGCGCTCGCTCAGGACAACACACAGGAGAGCGCTACCGGCGACCAGTTAGAAGTTATCGAAGTAAAAGGCTTTCGAAGCTCACTGAACAAATCCCTGCTGACAAAACGCGCTAACGTGAATTCCATGGAGTCCATATCCGCCGAAGATATTGGTAAGTTCCCTGATCTAAACTTAGCCGAATCGCTACAACGTATTTCAGGTGTCTCAATCAGCCGTGAAGGCGGTGAGGGCAGACGTATCACACTGCGGGGCCTCGGCCCGGATTTTACCCGTGCAACATTGAACGGTATGGAAATACCGGCGGAAACCGATCAGCTGGACTCGTCAATTTCCGCTCTGAGCGGCGGGCGTGCATTTGACTTCAACGTATTTGCGTCTGAATTATTTAATCGCGTGGACGTGCAAAAATCACCCACTGCATCAATGGAAGAAGGTGGTATCGCGGGTTCTGTTAATCTGTATACCGCCAAGCCTTTTGATAATCCGGGCTTTCATTATGCCGGTTCGGCCCAGGCGAACTACAACGATGTCTCTGAAGAGACCAACCCCCGCACGGCGGTAATGGTGAGCAATACCTTTGACGATGATAAGTTTGGTGTCCTTTTCTCACTGGCTTATTCGACCCGGAACGTTAACCAGCAAGGCTTCGGAACCGTAGGCTGGCAAACGCCGGTTAACAATAATATGACTTACGCGGATACCAGCAGTACAAACATTTCCGGTTCGCCGTCCGGTGCTGATTGTCAGTTAAATGGTGCGGATGTTGACGCCATCAATTGTTTATACGCCCCCCGGATCCCGCGGCCGGATTATTTCGGTAACGAACAGACTCGCCTGGGTATTACTTCTTCATTTCAGTATGCACCGTCTGATAATGTGTTACTTACCTTCGACTACTTACATTCACAACTGGAAAATGAGCGCTCGTACTATCACATGTACGCTATGTTCAGAAATTACTTCAATCAAATCACACCAACATCGGTTACTGTAGCGCCCAATGGCCAGCAAATTATTGCCGGCGAATTTGATGGCATAACTAACCGGGTTGAGAGCCGTGAGACCACCAGTGATACGGCATTTAACCAGTATGTGTTATCGGGAGAGTTTGGCTTAACAGACCGTCTCATCGTGGATGCCATGGTGGGGTATGCAGAAATCGATTTTTCCCGTGATGAATTTCGTCACATTATGGACAGCACTGAGCCGCATAGTTTCGGATTCGATTTTACGGGTAACCCCAATGCTGCGCTGCTCGATTTCCAGTTCGATTATAACGATCCTGCCTTGTACAACTTGTCCTCTTATGATTTACAGGATCAGACTGATAAAGAAAACCTGACCGCTAAATTTGATGGAAAATATGTGGCAGATATGGTGGAAGTTAAGGCCGGTGTGGCGTACAACAACCGCAAAGTCTCCCGCCAATATTTCGGTCTGCCAACCTTTTCCACGGGATCTGCAGAAGGCTTAACAGAAATGCTGCCAATCAGTAATTTTGGCGACGGCTTTGACGGAAATTTGTTTCCTTTTGTAGTGGCTGATTTTGATGCAGTAAAAGACGCTATCGGCCCCCTAAACTGGCAATCTCAGGATCAGAAAAATACGCAGGTAGAAGAAGAGACCATGGCCGTTTATCTGGAGTTTAATACAGACTTCGATATCGCTGATATGATTTTGCGTACCAACTTTGGTATGCGTTATGTGGATACCACCGCCACGTCAACGGGATATATCCGGCTGGAAAATTCTGTAGAAACCATCGTCGCTGAACATGACTATAAGAACTTTTTACCGGCTCTGAATCTGGCACTGGAGCCTGCAGATGATCTCATCGTGCGTTTAGGACTGACGCGCTCAATGACACGCCCCAGCTTAAATACGCTGAACCCGGGCAATCCTGCTTTTCGCTACATCGAAGGATTCGTGACGGTGGGTAATCCGTACCTTGACCCCTATGTGTCTAACAATGTGGACTTTGGCGTAGAGTGGTATTTTGACGAAGAGTCGTTATTGTCTGCCACACTGTTTTATAAAGACATAGAAACCTATATTCGCAGCACACAGGAAGAAAAACTGGTCGACAGTATTTATTACACGGCAATCAATAACGATCCGGTTTATGACCCTGCGATAACGGTTAATCCGTTCAATGAACCTTATACCCATTATTCCTATGACAATGGCGACGGTACAACCATTAATGGCTTTGAAATCAGCTACCAGCAGCCATTTAACTTCCTGCCCGCGCCGTTTGATAATTTTGGGACAGTGGCAAACTACACGCGTGTAAGCTCCGGGGAAATCGTGGGTGTTTCCGAGAATTCCTATAACTTCACCTTGTACTACGAAACAGAAAAGTATGGTGCCCGCCTGTCGGCAAACAGCAGGGATGACTACTTTATCGAAGTCCCCGGCATCACCGGCAATGCGGAAAATGGAGTGACGGGTCCCACAAATATCGACTTTTCATCATTCTATAACTGGTCGGATAATTTGACGTTCTCCTTTGAAGTCATCAACCTGACTGATGAGTATTCACGGCTGTTCGTCACCGGCGACGGTTCGCTGGACATGGTGCGGGAATATAACAACACGGGAAGACAGTTCTTCCTTGGCGTGCGCTATCACAACTAGGCAGCTTTACTTTACGGGGTCATAAGTTCTTATGACCCCATCCTTATCCCGCAACACTTTATTCAGGCCAGGCTCACTATGCTCACACGTTGCTTTCTCTTCGCTGTTCTGTTGTCTGCATCACACGCCGTATTTTCTTCCGGAGAGCGATTCACTATTTCGGTCGATGAACCGTCTGTGCGTTTTATTGTTGTACAAAGCCGTGATCCGCTCATTGAATGGGCCGCCAAAGATGTGGCGGATGATTTATCTGCCCGCACCGGTTCGACTTTTGTTGTGGTCAAAAGCGATGACGAGGCAGCTTCAATACCATTTATTCGCATAAACGTTGATGGCTCATTACCGCTACTCAATGCCAGTGCATTTCCTCATGGAAATCATGAAGCATTTGCCATTCACACAAAACAGGACACTCTGGTGATCACCGGTGCTGATGTGCGTGGCACGGTATACGGTCTGTTTACGTTAGCCGAAAAAATGGGCATTTCACCGTGGCAATGGTGGGCGGATGTGCCGGTGAAAAAAGCCAACGTGCCGCTAACGCTGGACAACTTACCGGTTGTTGAAGGTCCTGCTGTGAAGTACCGCGGTATTTTCATTAACGATGAAGACTGGGGCTTGCTGCCATGGGCGTCTCATACATTCGAGCCGGATACTGCTAATATAGGGCCCCGGACTTATGAAAAAGTTTTTCAGTTACTGCTCAGATTAAAAGCCAATACCATCTGGCCTGCTATGCATCCGGGTACCCGTGCTTTCTTCACTGTGCCGGGCAACAAGGAGATGGCGCAGCGCTACCACATTCATGTAGGCAGTTCTCATGCCGAACCCATGTTGAGAAACAATGTGGATGAATGGGACAAGCAGCAATCAGGTGATTTCAATTACACGAATAATGCCGACAGGGTCAATGAATATTGGCGAAGCCGAGTTGAGCAGGTCAGTGATATGTCTGATCTTGCGATGTTTACTCTTGGTATGCGCGGCATTCATGACAGCGGAATGGAAGGTATACATTCCCGGCAGCAAGCCAAAGACACTTTACAGCAGGCTATCAATACCCAGCGTGCACAACTTGAAGCGGTTTTTGGAAAGCCCGCAGAAACGCTTACGCAAATGTTTACACCCTATAAAGAAGTACTCTCACTGTACGAAATGGGATTGTCTGTGCCTGACGATGTCACACTGGTGTGGCCTGATGATAACTACGGTTATATCCGCCGGCACAGTAACCGTGCTGAACAAAAACGGTCAGGCGGAGCAGGGGTGTATTATCATTTAAGCTACTGGGGCAGACCCCATGATTACCTGTGGCTGAGCAGTACCCATCCCGCGTTAGTACACTTTGAAATGCAACGTGCATTTGAAAATGGTGCTTACCGTATCTGGATAGCCAATGTGGGTGACATCAAACCCCTTGAATACAATATGGAATGGTTCTTACATCTCGGGTGGTACGGGCCGGATAAAGTGTCTGACGCAAAGACGTTCGCAACTTATCAGTTGGATAGAGATTTTGCGATTTCTGACCCACAAAGCGCTGCAGATCTGTTATTTGACTATTACCATCTGGCTTTTATCCGTCGCCCGGAATTCATGGGATGGAGTCAAACCGAGCCAACGACACAAACCCAATTATCCGGATGGAACGAAGAAACCATTGAAAACCGTCTCCAGCAATACCAAAAGCTTGAGACATCCATTTTTGAACTGGGCAAAGGCATTCAACCTGATGAGCAATCAGCCTGGTTTCAACTTATGAGCTATCCGGTGCAGGCGTCCTCAGAAATGAATAAAAAATGGCTGTTCAGGCACAAAGCTGCCTTTGCAAATTCACAGTCAGTAGCTGATAAGCTCATGGAAAAGGCACTGAATGCACATAGCACTATTAACGGGCTAACTCAGCAATATAACGGATTATCTGAATGCAAATGGGCCGGCATGATGGATGCTGCACCGCGCAAGCTGCCGGTTTTTAACAAGCCGGGAATGATTACATTGACGGATGACGAAAAGCAAAAGCGTAAAAGAGTTAACGACGGGGCCCAAAGTAAGCAAATCAAACCGGCATCAGTAAAATTCACTTCACCTGAGGGTTACAGCTGGCAGGAAGTGAGAGACCTGGGCTATTCCGCTAAAGCAGTAACACTTTATCCGCTGAAGCTGAAACACTTCTCAGAAAAGGCCGCACTTACCTACCAGTTTACTCTTGATGTTGCACAGAATGTAACGTTGAACGTTGCCACGTTACCCGTGCATTCCAATGATTTTTCTCATGAGATCGCAATATCTCTGGCACAAAAACCAATCACAATATTTACGCTAAACACCAAAGGACGAAGCGAGCAGTGGAAGCAGGGCGTATTGAATAACCGCATTGAAAATAGTGTAAACCTGGGAAGGCAGAATAAGGGAACGCACAATGTGACCCTTTCAGTGAATCAAAACGGTATTGTTATTGATGAGGTCTGGCTGTCTGAACATGGTTCTTAGCAAGAGAATAAGGCACAATGCCGGCTGTTTTTTAAATAGCGGAGTTCTTATGTCTTTCAGTAGTGTTGAAGCGTTAACCTCTCAACTGGCCAGCGCCCCGGATGAAATTGTATTCAGCGATGTGATTTCTTTTGTTGACGATAACTACACTTTTACGCCTTCTGCTTTCAGCAATGGCGCAGTTAACAATGAAGCAAATCAAAATAACGGATCCTGTAAACTGCTGGCCCTCGGCCAGCTACTAGGGTTAACACAGGCGCAGACACTCGCACTTTTTGGCAGTTATTACCGTGAAGATGTGCTTAAGCACCCCGAAGGTACCGACCACGCAAATATTCGCAATTTCATGGTCTCAGGATTCGACGGTTTGCAGTTCGATACATTTCCGCTAGCGGATAAATAAGGCGCCCGTTTATTTAACTCCGGCGCTTTTGTCGCTTGGTTAATCTGGCCATGCCGCCTTGTTTAACAGCCGCCTGCTGGCCATAGTGACCGGGCATTTCCGGAGAGCGCCAGCCTCCGGCAAGCTGCATTTCAGGTAGCGTGGCGCCATTTTCTGCCAGTGAAACAGCCGCACCCACACGACCGCTGTGAGGGGTGATATTTTCCTGAATACCAGCAAGTGCAGCAATGCGTTTCCAGGTGCGATAAATGCTCGAGTATTCCAGCTTCGGGGCCTGTTTGAAATTCGCACTTTCATCATAAGGCAACAGAGCGTGGCCTCTGTTTGAGACGCGGCGGAACAACACGCCTTTGTTTATCCTTCGCGGATCATCTTCACTTCGCTCAACTTTTTGCTGAGGGTCGTAATTCGCTTCAGCAACATACTCGTCAATCATATCCAGCGTATTGGGAGAAATGTACCTGTACTGGCCTTTGCCGGTCTGGTCACTTTTTGATGTTAAGACGAGCAGGGCGTTAGTGCGTTTATTAATGTCAGACAAACAAACTCGTACTACTTCGTCGGCCCTGAGCAGCGCGTCGAACATCAGATTAATCATGGCCAGATCGCGCATTTCCAGCAGGGTGTCCGGGATCACGCGATCATTAATTTTTTCCAGCAAATCCAGTGTCAGCGGTACCGCCTGATGGTGACTGAACTGGTATTTTTCATTCTCAGCCAGTGACAGCCGGATGAAGTCTTTAAGATAGACAGACTGCACAATGGGGTTTGGCAATTTGGCAATACCCAGGAATTTACTCAACGCACTGAGCCTGCGTTTGATGGTGCGGTAAGCAAGAGGCGACTGACATAGCATCTCTACATAACGTTTGACACAGAGTTCGTTATTTTCAAATGACGCATTAAAACCGCTCAATCCGGATTGCTCGCAGAATATAACAAACTCGTTGAAATCGCTGATGTAGGCACGCTGCGTGTTACGGGGTAACCGTGAGAAAATATCATTGAAGTACTGATTCACAGCATCGCGGTAACAGTCTGTAAACTGTAACTGTTGAGATGCCGGCAACTTCATGTCAGATCCTTAAAAAATACAGGTATTCAAACGGGTGTCACGCATGAAGGGGAAAGCCGGCATACGTGGGAGTACGATGCCGGCAGTATATCTAAATTGACACTGGCTGTATATAAATACAGTTATTGTGTATGTCGGGCAGGGAAAGCCTATTCAGTATTATCCCGTAAAGTAAAACCCGTCAGCCATTCAAGGATCAAATCTTTATGGTTGTCTGCCCATTGTTGAGACACGGTTTCAATATCCTCACCATTTTCTACTGCGGAGAGCATTGCTACCAGTTCTGCGTCATCAATCACAAACCGGTTTAACAGCTTCAGCAACTCGGGGGAACGCGTTTCCAGTTGCGAACGGAAACCCAGTTTGATTTCACTTTGCGGCCAGGAGGTACCTGTGCTGAGTTTATTGAGTCCCTGAGCTTTGAAAATGGCTTGCCATATTGCGGCGTCATGTGCAGGCTCTTCAACAAAATGCACATGGCGGTTTCCAAACAATGCATCAGGGTAATAGCAGAAGAATAAGCCAGGCTGTTCATTCTGATTGTTGCGGTTAATCAGTTGCTCCAGCAAGTCCAGGTCAAACACGTGATAGTCATAATACGCATCCAGACCATAGGCGTTAAGACGTCGCTTCTCAATTGCCACTGATGCCCAGCCTTTGGCACCAACCCAAATATCACCACGACCATTACCGGACATGTCAAAACGAGATGCATTTTCCGGAGTAACCAGATCGTTTACTGCTAACGTCGCCGGCGCTGTAAAATCGGTATAACAGAGACCTTGTTTTCCCGTACCGGCGCTTTCACCCAACTTAACTGTTTCGAACGCCCGCACATACCGGCGGATCAAGTCAGCATTGTTAGCCAGCCAGATATCCGGATGCACATCAATGTCGCCGTCGTGCTGGCCCATCTGTTTGAAGGCTTGCTCATGAGTAACTTTGACGAGCTGTGCCCGCGACTCTGTGTGTTCATTAATTATCGTGGCAAGAATATGCGCCTTTATTTGAGCTGTCGGCCAGTCCAGTAAGGCAATATTCAGTTCGGCATTATTTAAATCGCGCTTCGACAGAATGGGCGCTGACTCATCCCGCTTCACATCATCCAGCGTTTCATATAAAAAGCCGTAGCCGAATCCACAAAACAAAAACACAAAAATACTGAAAATCCAGTAACTGTGACTCACGGTTTCGGGTCCGACCGTTTTCAGGCTCAGGCTACGCTCAACAGCATCATGCTGCCTGTCAAAATCTTGCGCGCCTGATTTCTGCTTAAATTCGTTTGCATATTCCAGTAAGTCCCGGCACACCAGCGCGTGATCGTGGCGGATCTGGATATACTGATTCCGTTCATTAATAACCAGAATGAGAAATATAACCGAAGTAGCCAGAATGAGCGCAAACAAGGCCGTGGAGAAACTTTCAGGACGAAATATGAGTGAGAAGAAGACGTTCGTTGCGCCAAGCAAGATGAGAATGACCAGTTCTTCCGGTGGAATTCTGTCACTTTCCATGGTCATCAGTTTCTGACCCACCTGGAAATTATCCAGCAAACGCTCTCGATATATCGGAGTATTTTCAGTACCGGCAATCAGTACTTTCTTAATGTCCTGAATTTCCAGCTGAGCATTGCGCATATCCTTTGCACCGTTAAAAGCTCGTAAGAACACGTATAAATGTTTAACGATATAATTATTTATCAGTGCTTTGTACTTCTCAGCAGATACGCCGCCGGCCGGTGCAGAGGAGGGGAGTTGCATCACCGAATCATTAAACTCTACCAGCAAACGTTCCCGTTCCCGGTTAAGGGATGTTGTCCGCTCAAGAGCAAAAGTACCCAACAGGACAAAAAAGACCGTGGATACAGCGAGTAAATCGTAATACGAGTCAATGGGATAAGTTGGCGCGAATAACACCCATATCCCCACCATACATACGGTACTGAAAAGAATGAGCAGCGATGAACGCAGAGGAAAGCGAAGACCAAGAAAAATATTCGCCGACACAATAAGAACTGATGCAACCGCTTCATATTGATTGAGTAATCTGCCCTGTAACAAAGCAAGGATCACTACCGCGCCGACAGGCATGAAATACCAGAACACGCTGACAGACGCATTCGACGCTGAAAATACGGATAAATCGTAGAGCAAACTTCCCAGCGCCAGAATAGCGATACCGGCAAAGGCCACCAGCGCATAATCCATATAATCAAACTGATTTGCTGTATCGCCAAACAAAAACAGGATGGCGAGCATACCGGGTGCAGCCACACAACGAACACCTGATTCCGTCAGTAAAGCTTTATTCAATGAGCTGAGGTTGAGAGCATTTTTATCTGAGATAGCAGACCAGGCATCCATGCATTTCATGCGCATATAGCAGTTAATTGCCATAGCAAGCCCGCCTGATGCCGCCAGCAAAATGGTATTTATCATTGGACTTTCCAGCAGCAGCCAGTCTGCAATATCCAGATTCGGGCTCATCAGAACGATGAAACCGGCAAACGCTGCTGCGGAGAAAATATAATCGTTCGCCGTGGTGGTTCTGTGCTTCTTACGCAACGTGCTGTCTATGTAGAAAAATACAATCGGCCAGGCTTCGAATATGAGAATGGCAATAACATCAAATTCCTGCGACATGTTCAGTGCCGCATATAAAAGCAGATGATTTGCGCAGATAAGGGCACCGGAAAACAGTGTGGGGACAAGAAGCGCCGGTGTTTTGAAATGGGCTGCGATACCGGAGAAAAAGGCTTGTTGCCGCTTTGCGAACATGATCATAACGACCACAAGCGTAGAAATAGCAGCCAGCGTATGCGAAGTAGCAGCGACAAAGATGGGGCTGGAGCGGTCTATCAGGTAGTTAACCACCGGCGGATAAAGCATCCACAACAGAATAGAGGCGCACATTAACACTATGGGTGAACGCATAAATTGAATGACGAGATACTGCAAAAAGATAGCTCCTTTATCCTGTATTTTAGCGGTGGGAGATAGACGTTTCTCTACTCAAAGACCATTTAATCTGTTGAATATTATCATGATTTGCTTTTGTTTATTTTCTAATTTTTTTGAGTTGGAGGTATATGTGTATGATCAAAACGGGGCTAAGGGCATTATGGATTCACAGAACTAAAACTCACTGGATCAGAGAACTAAAGTACTTGGCACAATTTAAATAAAGCAATTTAGATTATCCTAACTAACTGAATACAATGCACATTTTAATTCATCACGCATGATAACTAGAATTATCATGCGTGATGAATTCATTAACGAAAAGTATCTGTTGGTAAGAAGCCTGTATATCTATCCAGTATTGCGGAAATATTTGAATATCTCTAAATTCAGGCTTCGTACAAACGTTCAAGTGTCCGGTGAATGATTCAATAAAGAACTTCTGAAACAAGTAAATCAGGCCATCATACGCAAAACATCAGCTTTACAGCAATTTCCTCATAACACCATTTTGCTCATATACAAGCACAGCAACAATTTATCATCCATTGAGCAATTCATTTATCCGGCGTTTTCTATGCATTGGTCTTGTAATGCCCGGAAAGCACTTATAGGCATTAAACTTGGAAAACTCTTTAAATTCGGCTAAGCAGATTCTGACAAGCTGTTGCAAATTCATCATTCAAAAATCATGTCTAACGCCTGAAAACGAATCGTGCGCTACGTGAAATCTGCAAGGTCAGAGGTCGCAATTTATCTCAGATTTTACGTAGCGTCGCATAATAATCTGGCACCTTGATAACCAAAATTCGAACATGCGGAGAATATTAATTTAGATAAGCTACATGCTGAGTAATAGAAGGATTTCAGTGAATCAAAAGAACGCTGATGTCTGGTGTCAGAAGTTTCATTTATCGTAGACAACGGTAACGGCGATGGTAATGGTAATCACTGTAAGTCGCGAATACAAACGAAAGGAACATTTGGAACATTCATTTCACATACTTTTTGCTGGCGCGCATGATTCCGGCAGATATATGAACCGCATCGAAAGGCCAACGAGCTCAGAGCTACAAAAGCGTGCAACAACCAATATCTCAACTTAGCCGGAAACGACACAGTAATGCCCCGATGCACATTTATACTTAATTGCGCATAATGTATATTATGTTAAATTTAGTGTGGAAATACTATTGTTAATCAGTCCTGAATACTGCCATATAAAATGAGATTTTCTGCCAGCACGAGATTTTTGTGTGACTACCACATGCCTTACTTGTGTTTTTCAAACATCGTTATCGTCACCTTAACAAGGATTCTTACTGCTACTTGTTCTAACAGATGCATCTTGAAGCAAATCCTATAGCCGGAACAACAGACTGTGAAAAATAAATCTCATTTTAAGTGTCAGTGAATTTCCAGAGAATTTACAACTTATTGATACGTTGAAATTCTCGCTGGCAGAGATTCTCAAATTAAGTGGCATTCGCCACTAGCGACCATCTCATGGTCATAGATTTCGCTGCCATTTATCCTGTTTAACCGGTGATGATCGTAAAGCCGCTGATGCCTTTGCTGCTTTACGTTACAAAAGCGATACAGCTAACAAATAATAAAAGGCACACAACAACAATGAAATTTCGCCACCTCTGTTCTCTTGTCAGTTTACTCAGTTGCAGCGCATTAGCAGCCGGCACCACTGAGCCTGCCAAACCTGCATTTTCGGATATGGATGTTTTCGAACTTGAATGGGCTTCTGCACCTGAGATATCGCCTGACGGAAAGCATATCGTTTACCGCCGTAACGGTATGGATGTTATGTCCGATGCACGCACCGGTAATCTTTGGATGATGAATACTGACGGCTCTGAGCACATGAAGCTGACAACTGATGATATCAGTGAAGGCAATGCAGTATGGTCGCCTGATGGCTCACGGATTGCGTACACCAGAAAAGGTCAAAACGGCGCTGAGATTTTTGTTTATCGCGTCAGGGATGGCAAAGTTGCAAGATTAACCGAACTTGAGCGTGCTCCATCCGGTTTAAGCTGGTCTCCGGACGGTAAAACGATTGCGTTTTCGATGCTGGTGCCGTCTGCACCGCCGGTAATGGTTAAAATGCCGGCCAAACCTGAAGGTGCCAAATGGGCGGCTAATCCGCGTATTACTGACCGTCTGAAGTACGAACAGGACGGTCGGGGTTACATTGAGCCCGGATTTTCACATTTATTTGTGGTGCCGGCTGATGGTGGCACTCCAAGGAAAATCACTTCCGGCGATTTTCAGCATCGTGGTCAGCCTCAATGGACGCCTGATGGTCGGACTCTGGTTTTCTCAGCAAACAGACAACCGGATGCAGAGCATAATTTCCGCAATACCGATATCTATTCTGTAGAAATAGAGAACGGCACTATAAAGCAGCTAACCACACAAACCGGACCAGATCACCACCCTGTCCTTTCGCCTGACGGCAAAAAAATTGCATGGCTTGGCTATCCTGATAAATTGATGGCTTATCAGACAACCCGTTTATACGTAATGGATGTTGACGGTTCTGATAAAAAAGAAATTGATTTAAAGCTGGATCGCTCTGTCAGCAATCCGGTCTGGAATAAGCATGGGATCTATTTTCAGTATGATGATCATGGCAACACGAAAATTGCTGTTACCGGATTAAACGGTAAAGTTAAAAAACTGGCTGACAATGTGGGTGGAACCACCGTGGCAAGACCATATGGCGGCGGCAGTTTCAGCGTAAATAACAAGGGTGTCATTGCCTATACCCACACTACCCCTTACCGTCCTGCTGATGTTGCCGTGCTGGCTAAGAACGATGCAAAGCCTGAACTGGTGACCGGATTAAATGAAGATATTCTGGCCTACCGTAATCTGGGCCGCACAGAAACCGTATGGTACAAGTCTACCGCCGATGGCCGTGACATTCAGGGATGGGTGACGTTTCCGCCTGACTATGAAGAAGGTAAAACCTATCCGTTGATTGTTGAAAATCACGGTGGCCCTATCTCAAATTACGGTGATCGTTTTTCTCCGGAAATTCAGCTATATGCGTCAGCAGGCTACGTCGTGTTTTATCCGAATCCCCGTGGCAGCACCAGCTATGGTGAAGAGTTCGGAAACCTGCTGTTTAATAACTATCCCGGTGAAGATTATCAGGATGTCATGGACGGCGTTGATGAAATGATTAAGCGCGGTTATACCAGTGAAGATCAGTTGTACGTTACCGGAGGCAGTGCCGGTGGCATTATGTCAGCCTGGATGATTGGTAAGAATAACCGCTTTGAAGCTGCTGCAGTCGTGAAGCCGGTGATGAACTGGATAAGTAAGTTGCTCACGGCAGATAACTATTATGGTTATGCTGATTACCGCTATCCCGGTCAGGTGTGGGAAAATCCCGAAACCTATTGGAAGTTCTCGCCGGTTTCTCTGGTCGGTAATATTCAGACACCGACGCTGGTAATGGTTGGTGATGCGGATATGCGTACACCGTTGTCTGAAGCTAAACAGTTATACAGCGCCCTGATTTTACGGAAGATTGATACCGCACTGGTTGAAATGCCGGGGGCTTATCACTTCATTTCAAACCGTCCGAGTCAGATGATCAGTAAAGTAAAACATGTACTGGCCTGGTTCGAAAAATACCCCGCGGAAGCGGAGGCACCTGTTAAACAGGAAAAATAATCCTTAATTGTTCTATTAACAGGCCGTTTGCTTCAGAGGCGCGGCCTTTTGTCTTATTCCGCATTGACTCCCCTCTGACTTCTTCGCATTATAGCCGCCTGATTGTCCATTGATGTTGCTATGAAAAAGTTTCTTCCTCTGTTAACGCCTGTTTTTTTATTTGCCTGCCAGCCTGAAAATAATATGGCCGGTTTAGACCGCGTTTATGTTACGCCAGTCACACTGTCCTGTGTGGCGGAAACCATTCAAAGTGAACCTTTTGTATCCGGGTTTAAAGCCACTGATGATGTGTTCCATTTTAATATTGATGGCTACGAAACCCGTATGCTGAATAAAACGCTGGGCGGCAAAATTTCCGGCTATGCCATGACAATAAATGGCATGCACAAGGGAGACGAACCCAATGCTTTCTATAAAATAGTGCGGGAATTTGAAACGCAAATCTATACCCATATTACAGAGCGTTGTTACGGAAAATCAAAGTCGTAAGGTTAGGATAAATATCCTTTTTATAGCCAAAAACACAGATAATCCGGTCAGGATACCTTTTAACATGGTGTAATTCTGTTCAGAATGGTATTTCACACACGCATTCAACCCGGAATTTCATCATGGACAGACCTTTTTCTTTTCTGCGTAAGTCGCTGCTCAGTGCGGCCATTGTCAGTATTTTCTCAGCGCCGGTATCTGCCGGCACCGAAGATGCTGTAAAACACATTCTTCCTGAATACCTTAAATACCTGACATTACCCAACGTAGCGAAAGAATCGCCGTCTGATATTAAAGCGGTGGCTGAATGGACCCGCGATACTTACCGGAAACACGGACTGAATGCCAAGCTTCTTCCTGATGGTCAGACACCTATGGTATATGCCGAATACATGGAAGCAGGTGAAGATGCGCCGGTCGTCCTGTTCTATGCACATATGGACGGACAGCCGGTAAATCCGGAACAGTGGGATCAGGAAAGTCCGTGGCGGCCAGTGCTTAAAACCCTTGAAGGTGACAGCTGGCAAAGTAAACCTATGACTGCCCTCACCTTCACAACGGATCCTGAGTGGCGCATTTTTGCCCGTTCAGCCTCTGATGATAAAGCGCCCATCATGATGTTACTGGCTGCTATTGATACATTGAAAGCGGAAAACAAAAAACCGGCTGTGAATATCAAAGTGCTGCTTGATTCACATGAAGAAGGCGGGCCTCCTACCCTAATCGACGTGATTAACCGGAATAAAAACCAGCTTCAGGCCGATGGAGTCGTTATGCTGGACGGACCGATGCATCCGTCGAACAGACCTACACTGGTTTTTGGTCACCGTGGTGCATCTATGGTGAGACTGACTGTATTTGGTCCGGCATCCGACAGCCATAGCGGCCATTACGGTAATTACGCTGCCAATCCGGCTTTCCTGCTTGCTGATTTGCTTGGCAGGATGAAAGATGATGATGGCCGGGTGACGATTCCCGGCTACTATGATGCAGTTAAATTTGATGATGATTATGCCAGCGCACTGGATGCCGTACCCGCAGATGAAGCGGCTTTAATGAAGCGGCTGGGCATTGCAACAACAGAGAAAGTGGCCGGAAACTACCAGCGGGCAATTAACTACCCGTCTTTAAATATTAACGGGCTTTCTGCTGCCAGCACGGAAGCGACCCGTACCATTATTCCCGCTACAGCAACGGTGACAATGGATATCCGTACAACGAAAACAGCGACAGCAGAACGTCAGATAAAACTGGTTAAAGATTTTGTCATTGCACAGGGCTATCATCTGGTTGAAGATGCGCCGACAGCCAAAGAACGGGCGGAATATCCCCGTATTGCCCGCTTTATCTCGCATACCGGCACGGCTGCATTGCAAACGCCCCTGGATGAACCCTTGGGACAGTGGGCATTAACAGCCTTGTCTCATGTCAGTGATTCTGAACCGGTTATTATTCCCATGATGGGAGGCACTGTACCTACCTCGCCGCTGGTATCCGGTTTGCAAAAACCGGTCATTCTGCTTCCCCTTGTGAATGCAGACAACAACCAGCATGCACCGAATGAAAATCTCAGGCTGGGCAACTTCTTCAGCGGCACCGAAACCCTGTATCAAATGTTCACAACGCCGTTGACGCAGGAATAACGAAAACAAAAAGACCGCCTTCCGGCGGTCTTACTTTCTGTCGTTGTTTACGGTAGATCAGAATTGTACGGTGACTGACAGTTGCAGTCTGCGCGGATTGTAATAATCTCTTGGCTGACCGAACTCCTCAGACGTCACGTACGGGTTATAGTCGTAACCGGTTTGCTTATTAAACACGTTGAACAGATCTGCACGGAACTTCACGGTATAGTCGCTGACATCCCAGTTTTGCGTGTAGTTCATATCCAGCTGCCAGTGGCTTGCACCACGGCGGCTTCCTGCAGGTTCTGCATAACGGCTGATCCCCGATGCGTAACCGTAAGGTGTGCCATCCCATGCTGTCCAGGCTTCACCTGACTGGAAGATAAAGTAAGCACCGATGTTGGCATCCCAGTCGGTGGTGTAATAACCGAACACTTTCACTTTATGGGGTTTGTCGCCTATCAGCTTACCGTAGCGGTTGTCCCATGGCATACGGCCTACACCGTCACCGTAGTATGAAGAACCGATGAAGGTGTTCGCATCGTTAGTCGTGGTGGTGCTGTCCTGGTCGAAGTTACCGTAGTAATGACTCCAGGTATAAGACGCATTCAGGTAAGTACGTTCACCGTACCATTCTGCTTCAGTACTCCATTCCCAGTATTTGGTCTGGCCACCATCTACTTCAGCGACCACATAAGAAGAGCCGCCGACTTCTGCACGCAACTCATCCAGATTGTCGATATAAAGCCCTTTCGCGGCGATATCTTCAGGTACCGCGCCACCTTCATATTCACCAAACAGGCGGGCATTGTTGGGCATGTCTTCCCAGAAATGGCTGCCGTAACGGAAACGTACGTGTGAACGCAACATCAGATTATTGCTCACAGCACGGGTCGTTCCCACGGTGTACTCATCAATTCTGCGGGGACGCATGTTATCGGCAAAGAACTTACCGGATGAGCCGGCTTTGTTACCTGATGTCAGATAATCGCCATTTTCATCAAACTGAACCTCAACCGTTGCACGGGAATTTCTGTCCCAGGACGCGGCACGGGCCAGGGAGCTGGCATTGGGGTTATAACTGGCGTAGTTGGCGAAAACCGTGCTTTCATCTTCGTACTCCCAGGTTACGCCTAACCGGGGCTGCACCATGTCTTTCCAGTCTACAGTGTACATTTTATAAGGGTTTCCGGGCGCAACTTCATATCCGGAAATATTCTCACTGTTTTCAGCCAGGCCCTGTCCGTACAGTACATCTTTTGACACCAGTAATCCCACGTTATACGTAAAATCACCGTGTTCAATGGTATCGTTGATCTCAAAATTGAAGGACTCTGCTGAAGACAGAATTGACGGTGTAACGGAACCATCTACCGCAAGACTCATTTGCTGAACCTGCGCAACGTAGTAGGCGCCGGGATACTCGGCATCTATACCGCCAACGTACTCTATGAAACCCCAGCCATTAGATAACCTTGCCAGATCTTCGGAAATTTCTTCCCATTTAAAGCCGGCATGAATGGTGTGATAAGTGTTTCCGAACATGCTCTCAGTATCGAAAGCAAGCTCAAAACTTTCACGTTCGAAAGACTGCCGGTTATACTGTGAATAAGCACCGACACCGCCGCCACCTGTCATTTCACCATCGTCGCCCACGTAGCCGTATTGTTGCACCAGTGGTAACGCACCAGTATTAAACTGAATATCATCAGCAGTCAGGTCGCCAGTCCGGATACTGGGTACGCTGAAATACCCCATTTCATCCAGTGCACTAATATCAATAGAGTCGCCGATAACCGGTGTAACTCCGGTTAGTTCTGTGTCCGGCGTGTCGATGAAGTCTTCTTTATATTTACCGTATTTAAAGGAAATGCTGGAATCACCAATCAGCCAGGAGCCGTCCAGCGAGTAGATACTCAGGTTAGAGTCTGAACCCACAGATACGCTGTCTGCTTCGAACTCACCAATTGACGAGCCGGACACGTTCCTTTCAGAATCACGGATACTGGCATTTAACAGCACATCCGCGGTAGGTGCCCAGGTGAGCTTACCAAAATATTCACTCCGCTCACTTTTATAATCTTTTGTTGCGCCGTAGGCTGTTTCTTTGCTGCTGCCGTCGACAACCGGACGGTAAAAAGAACCGTAGAAATATAACTCATCTTCAATCAGCGGTCCGCTCACAGAAGCAACAATCCAGCTGCTGTCCGTGTCTTCAATAACACCGTCTTTGGGCGTTGCTGAAAACGAAGAAGGCTGAATCCGGTATTCCACACTGCCGTGAAATTCGTTTGTCCCTGATTTGGATACCGAGTTAACTGCGAAACCGCCTGAACGGTTAAAGCCGACAGCTTTTGCGCCCCCGCGATCTACCGATACGCTGGCAATATCATGGGTTGAAGGTTCTGACGACAAGTTCCCGAACATGGGCATTGAAAGGTCGACACCATCAAAGCCATAACTGTTATCAACACCGGAGCCACCCGCAGACGGA
The DNA here is from genome assembly GCF_984505615.1 of Alteromonas sp. Classification (NCBI taxonomy): domain Bacteria; kingdom Pseudomonadati; phylum Pseudomonadota; class Gammaproteobacteria; order Alteromonadales; family Alteromonadaceae; genus Alteromonas; species Alteromonas sp. The sequence goes on from NZ_CFHOXV010000043.1 coordinate 27,037, forward strand.
CCGAGGGTACCGTTTTCAGAATACTCCACGCCGGGCAGAATTTTCAGCATGTCACGGTAAGTCTGACCGGTAGGCAGAGACTGGATGACTTCTGCACCGAACGAGTTGGTGAGGGATGAATCGCCGGTAGTCACAAAAGGACTGCCGGTAATGGTGATCACTTCTGTGTTGTCCGGCGAATAAACGAAGTTGATTGCTGAAGCCTGCTCAAGCAACACTCTGGTGCTGAACTGCCGGGTATCGCCATTGGGAAGCGTAAATGTGACCTCGTACTCTCCCGGTACAAGAAATGGCATCGTAAATGTACCGTCTTCCCGGGTTGTGGCAGAGCGGTCTTTTGGCATGACGGGGCTGCTGGCAACTACCTGAATTCCCGCGACGCTGGTACTGCCGTCGCCTGCGGTCACCTGCCCCTTAATGCTACCTGTTTGTTGTTGCGCTAAAGCGGGTGAAGATACTGCGGCTACAGCAAGACATAAAGGCGCGGCGAAAGATGCGGTCTTCCATGTTTGCCGGATTTGTCTGGTGAGATAGCGTGCCGCGAAACGTGCTTTTTCCTTTTTCATAGTGACACCTGTTGTAATGTGTGAATTATTATTACCGGAACGTTACGTTTTTATTATGACTGAACATTTAACAGACAGGATTGCGCCCAGTCAAGAATACTTTGTTCAGAAATATTTATTATGCAGTAATAATTTATCACGATAATTCAAATGTCAGATCTGAAAAGAAGGGCAAGAAAAATCAGAAGCAGCCGGCATATCCATAGCCAACACGCTATTTTAAGGCTGTTTAAGCATTAAACAGCGTTTTAGGTAATGAAAGAAGCCGGTCATGAATCATAACCTGAGGTTATAGACTTTAGAATGAAATGAATATCTGTATAAATGGGAAGTACGCTGGTATTTTTTTATTCCTTAAATCCGGCAATATTCATAACGTAATTATTCAAAACGAATAGCAAATGCAGCAAGAAATCAATCTGTTTTCCTTTTCATGCCGTAGCAAAAGTAACTGCAAACAGGAGCTATTACTATGTCATCGGAAATCAAAGAAAAACACGCTAAGTTGCTTGCTGAAGTCATTACCCAGTCGTCACACTGGAAGCTTCAACCTGAGAAAAAGTCCCCTTTCCATTCTGCTGAGGAGGCATTCAAGTACATTGAATCCCATAATGAACCGCTCTACGTCGTAGTGCCGGTAAACGGTGACGATAATGACGTACTGGTAAAAGTGTCGAGTGAAGAAGATGATGTGTTGTTTGAGACCGTATCAAATGAAGACAAAAAGCAGGCGAAAGTACATTACTCTCATCTTAAGCTTATCGAAAGCACAGTTACAGAGCTGGTTAACAGCCAGTTGGAAGAAGGAAAGAAGGCGGCGTCAATGTGACACCGCCCGGGTGTCCTGACGTTAAACTTTAACGGCCAGCACGTCTGTTTTCACACCGTGTAACACCGCATTCGCGGTGGATCCCAACAGTAACCGCATGCCGCTACGACCGTGGGTACCGATGACAATTAAGTCACTTCCCAATTTTTCCGCTGCAGCATGAATTTCATCAGCTGCAGCCCCTACAACCACATGAGTGTGAGAAACCGGAATGTTATGCCGGTGCGCGATCCCTTCGAGTTTCTCTTTTGCCTGCTGGCAGATTTCATCAGAAAAATCACTTTCGAGAAACAGCCCGTAAGGCTCGATACTGGTTTGGGGATAGACAACATAAAGCAGGTTCAGCTTCACGTTGTTACCCGCCAGTTGCATAGCCCGGTTAACCACGCCTTCATAATCAGAATAAATATCGATAGCAACAAGTATTGAGTCGTAAGCAGCCATAAATGTCTCCGGTTTTTCTTTCACTATAGAGCATAGTCAGACAACAATCTTGATACGCATCAATTTTAAACCGCTTTAGTGTCTTCTTCTATTTTTGCCAGATGACTCACAGGCATAAAACTCCTCGGGCTGGCTTCTGCCACATGCAGTTTGAATGCATCAGCAATTTTATCCGTTAAAAAACTGCCCCGCTTTACCAGCGGAAAAATCTCGTCGTAGCGCATAACCTGTGTCTGGTTAACCCTGCGGAAAATATGCGTGCGGTTCAACGACGAATGAGACTGATGACCGGTGGAAGACAGAATATCCATAAAAGCAGTAACCGTCTTTTTATGAAAGCGGTACACACGCTCGTATTTGTCTTCAACAACCAGCCCTCTTGCCAGTTTCGGATCCTGGGTGGCTACGCCGGTAGGACACTTATTTGTATTACAGGACAAACTTTGCACACAACCAAGAGACAACATCATTCCCCGGGCACTGTTACATAAATCTGCTCCCAGACTCAGGTTTTTAACCAAATCAAATGCAGTTATTATTTTCCCGGAGGCAATAAGTTTAATTTCCCGTCTTAAATCAAATCCTATGAGACAGTCATCCACGAATGCCAGTGCTTCACGCAGCGGAAAGCCGATAGAGTTGGCATATTCCAGCGGCGCTGCACCCGTCCCGCCTTCACCGCCGTCTACAGTGATAAAATCCGGACATATACCGGTTTCCACCATAGCCTTACAAATGGCGATAAACTCGCTCTTTCGTCCCAGTGACAGCTTAAACCCCACCGGCTTACCCTCTGACATATCCCGTAAATCGCGGATAAAATGCATCATTTCAAGAGGGGTTGAGAATGCGGTATGTCTAGGCGGCGAATCTACCTGAGTACCCGGTTCAACGCCTCTGACACGGGCAATTTCTGGTGTATTCTTATGTGCAGGCAATATTCCGCCATGGCCCGGTTTAGCCCCCTGAGACAGTTTTATTTCTATCATTTTCACATTCGGGTGACGGGCTTTCTCTTCAAATAATTTCCCGTTAAAGGTACCGTCATCATTACGGCAACCAAAATATCCTGTACCGATCTGCCATACCACATCACCACCATTGTCCAGATGGTACGGTGTCAGACCACCCTCACCTGTGTTATGGCTGAAACCACCTTTGGCCGCCCCCTTATTCAGCGCCTGCACGGCGTTAGCACTGAGTGCGCCAAAACTCATGGCTGAAATATTCAGCACACTGGATGCATAGGGTTGTTTACAGGCTGAAGATCCGATTACTACCCTGGGATCCTCTTCCATTTCATCAATTTCCATTGCTGAAAGAGAATGACCAATCCATTCATACCCATTTTCAAATGGTGATTCTGCCTCAGATCATAAAGTGCAATGAGAAGACAAAGTCCGGTGAGAGGAAGCAACCACAAGAGATAATGCCAGACCAGTGTCAGAGCGGCATTTATCAGAAAGATAAGGGTTAAACTTACAATAATTCGTTTGTGCATAGTGCCTGTTCCGGTAATAACTGCGCCGTATTACGCTTTTAAGCGTAAGACCATAACAAAGATCATGAAAAGAAAGGCATTTTTTCGCTCACAGGGTATTTCTGATATGTCGCCATCTTAACGTAAAGAACCCTCGTTATTGTTGAGACAGATCAGATAAATAAGGACAATCAAAGATTTACAAAATGATGTTGTTATCGCATCCTTTTATCAGGCTTTTTTAAACCGGAATAGATCAGCGGGTTTCATGGAATATACATTTCTTCTCTTTGCTTTCGTGTGTGGACTCTCAGTGAAAATGATAGGCATACCACCTCTGGTAGGATATCTGGTTGCCGGTTTCGCGCTGAATGCTGCAGGACAACAAATGACCGGCGAGCTGCAACATATTGCAGATCTCGGGATCACCATCATGTTGTTTACCATTGGCCTGAAGCTTAATGTCCGCGATCTCAGCAAACGTGAAGTCTGGGCCGGCAGTATCGCCCATACCCTTATCTGGGTTGGTATTGTTGCCGGAGCGCTCTACATACTGGCTGCTGTTGCTGCATTCTGGTTCGGTGACATATCTTTTGAATCAGCTCTACTGATTGCCTTTGCGTTAAGTTTCAGCAGTACCGTTTGTGTTATAAAAGTCCTGGAAGAAAGCGGAGAAAGCAAAACCCGCCACGGAAAACTGGCCATCGGCATACTGGTTATGCAGGATGTGTTTGCAGTGGTGTTCCTAGTCGCTGCAACGGGTAAACTGCCGTCAGTCTATGCGCTGGGCTTGCTGGCTGTATTCCCGCTGATGCCGCTGCTTAACCGTATTATCGATAAATCAGGTCACGGCGAGTTACTGCCACTTACCGGGTTTGTGCTTGCGCTGGGCGGATACCACCTGTTTGACCTGGTGAATATTAAAGGGGATCTCGGCGCCCTGCTTACCGGAATCATTCTGGCTAAACACCCCAAAGCCACAGAGTTGTCCAAATCATTGCTGGCTTTTAAGGATTTGTTTCTCATTGGCTTCTTTTTGTCTATCGGCCTGACGGCCCTGCCGGATTTCAATATGATCATGGCTGCACTTATTCTGTGTGTATTCCTTGCCGTTAAAGCCGCGCTTTTCTTCGGTTTATTCACCTGGCTGCGCTTACGGGCGAGAACCAGCTACCTCACTTCACTGGTACTGGGGAACTACAGTGAATTCGGCCTCATAGTCGCCGCATTAGCAGTAAGTCTGGGAATGCTGAGCGAAAGCTGGCTGGTCATTATTGCCCTGGCCGTTTCTATTTCATTTGTAATTACCAGCATCATGTACCGGAACAGTCACGGCCGGTATCTGCGTATTAAAAACGGCATTCAGAAATTCGAAAGCCCTGTCCGCCTTAAAGAAGACATTTATCCGGTGGTCACTAATGCCGAGTTCCTTGTTATCGGGATGGGCCGTGTAGGTCTGGGTGCATTTAACTCTCTGCATAAACTGGCCGACTCTGCTGTATGGGGAATGGATGCCGACAGAGTTAAAATAAACCGCCTGCAACAGGAAGGACTCAATGTTATCTGCGGAGACGGTGAAGATGTGGATTTGTGGGAAAACCTTGATACCTCCAACGTAAAGCTGATCCTCCTTGCTTTACCCTCTATTGAGGACGCGGTGAATATTACCCGACAGCTACAGTTCTCTGGATACACCGGTAAAATCGCTGCCATCGCCCGCTATGAAGATGAGGTGGAAACCTTATTAAGTAAAGGTGTAGACAAGGTATTTAACTTTTTCACCGAGGCAGGCCTGGGTTTTGCTGAAGAATCATTGGCTTATGTTAATGATTCATCTGCTAAATAGAGGACTAATAAGAACACAGGACGACATGGAAATTGTTATCATTTGCATACCATTGATTTATAAAGATTTTTTTTGATTTAACGCAAAGATTGCCATATACTGTGTGCAGTTAATTTAAGGAATACCGTTATGAAAGGCGATAAACAAGTCATCGCGAAACTCAACGAAGTATTGACCAGTGAACTGACGTCCATCAATCAGTATTTTCTGCATGCACGGATGTTTAAAAACTGGGGCTTCGGCGAGCTCAACGAAAAGAATTACAAGAAGTCCATCAAAGACATGAAACAGGCTGATGCTATCATCGAGCGCGTTCTGTTTTTAGAAGGACTTCCGAACCTGCAGGCACTGGGCAAGCTGTATATCGGTGAAGACACCGTAGAGATGCTTAAGTGTGACAGCCGTTTTCAGCTGGAACAAATTCCCCTGCTGAAAGACGCCATCAAGCTATGCGAAGAAAAGCAGGATTACGTAAGCCGTGACCTGCTGGAAGATATTCTGGAGTACGAAGAAGAGCATCTCGACTGGATTGAAACCCAGGAATATCAGATTGATGCAATGGGTCTTGAAACGTACCTGCTAAAACAGATTGAGGGAGATGACTAATGAAAGGTAACGCGAAAATCAATGACGCGCTGAATGAGCTGTTGTCTTATGAACTGGCAGCAATGGATCAGTATTTCATTCACTCTCAGATGTATCTGGACTGGGGCCTGAACAAGCTTTACGAGCGTATCAACCATGAGTTTGATGACGAAAAAGGCCATGCCACAAAACTGATTGAACGCATGCTGTTTTTAGAAGGCACGCCTGACATGGTTACCCGTACCGGCTATAAGGTTGGTCACGACGTACCGTCAATGCTGGAAAGTGACTTACGCGTTGAATACGAAGTCGATGCTAAACTGAAAGAAGTTATCGCCTTGTGTGAACAGGAAAATGACTACGTTACCCGTGATATCCTGGTTGAATTACTTGACGACACGGAAGTAGATCACGCTCACTGGCTGGAACAGCAACTGGGCCTGATTAAGCGCCTGGGTCTGCAGCTTTACATGCACTCACAGATGTAAGCCGGATTGTTTCGATAAATGCCCTGACATGTTCAGGGCATTTTTGTTTCGAAGAACATCACGTAGGGGTCCGGTTTATCTTTTACATGGATCAACATTTTCCAGCGCATTTGTGGCTCAGAACAACTCCCCAGCATAAACCATCCGGACCAGCTGCCTTCTTTTATCCGTTCTGCCAGCACCGGCACCTTGCCCATATACATGTTTACCCCTTCAATCCAAACACTCTCAATTTGTTGAGAAAAGGGTAAAGAAAAGTTAACTGTTATCGATTCTTCTGCCTCCGGTATACTTTCAAACGTGGCAGAAACCTTATTTTGTTCATGGCCAATTTCACAGGTCAAATTGACAAATGTACACGGATTGCCTAAACCGTTATCTATGTCTGTTGTTGTTACCTGTTGCTTTGAAAGATACACACCCAGCGCCAGGATCAGAATGAGTGTGGGAATGATGAATTTTTGCGCTTTTTTTGTTGTTTTCATGTGAAAATTATACTGTAAATAGCGACGGTTTATTACTACCTTTGACGGAGATCAACCCCGACTAGTTTATGGTATCTTTTTGTAAATAAAAATCTTATTATCCGCGTACCAGCTGACCTGTCTATAATTACAACAGAATTAAAAAGGTCAAGCGTTAAGCCTGCAACTTGCGCAAAACCGGAATCCGGCAGTTGGAAACCCATTTACCATTGAAGTGGAATATCAATCAAATGAGTGAAATAAGCCAAGCACAACCTGATTACAACTATAAAGTAGTCAGGCAATTTACCATCATGACAATCGTCTGGGGTATTATCGGCATGGGGCTGGGAGTATTTATTGCTGCGCAATTGTTTGCTCCTGCACTTAACTTCGATACACCCTGGCTGACGTTTTCCCGATTAAGACCGTTACATACCAACGCAGTCATTTTCGCTTTCGGCGGATGTGCACTGTTTGCAACGTCTTATTATATTGTTCAGCGTACCAGTCAGGTACGTTTATTCAGCGACAAACTTGCTGCCTTTACCTTTTGGGGCTGGCAGGCCGTTATCGTTCTTGCTGTTGTCACTTTGCCCTTCGGCATTACTTCCAGCAAGGAATACGCTGAACTTGAATGGCCTATCGATATCCTTATCGCGCTGGTCTGGATTGCTTACATCATAAATTTTTTCGGTACCATCATCATTCGTAAGGTATCGCACATTTATGTAGCAAACTGGTTCCTCGGCGCGTTTATGCTTACCGTAGCAGTGCTCCACATCGGTAACAGTATGGCGATTCCGGTTTCCTTCACGAAATCTTATTCACTGTATGCAGGTGCGGTGGATGCCATGATGCAGTGGTGGTATGGACACAATGCGGTTGGCTTTTTCCTGACAGCGGGTTTCCTTGGCATGATGTACTACTTCGTGCCTAAACAGGCGGGACGCCCGGTGTACTCTTACCGCTTATCCATTATTCACTTCTGGGCTCTGATTTCACTATACATCTGGGCCGGTCCTCACCACCTTCACTTCACGGCGCTGCCAGACTGGACGCAGTCCCTGGGTATGGTGATGTCGGTTATTCTGTTCGTGCCCTCCTGGGGCGGCATGATCAACGGGATCATGACGTTGTCAGGTGCATGGCACAAGCTGCGTACGGACCCGGTGCTGCGTTTCCTGATTGTTTCATTGTCTTTCTACGGCATGTCGACCTTTGAAGGCCCGATGATGGCCATCAAAACCGTCAATGCGCTGTCTCACTACACCGACTGGACTATCGGTCACGTTCACTCAGGCGCACTGGGCTGGGTAGCCATGGTGTCCATCGGCTCTGTATATCACCTCATTCCTGTATTGTTCGGACAACGTGCAATGTACTCCACCAAACTGGTGAACGTGCACTTCTGGCTGGCTACTATTGGAGTGGTGCTTTACATCGTTGCCATGTGGATGTCCGGTGTACTGCAAGGTCTCATGTGGCGAGCAGTGAACGCCGACGGAACGCTGACCTACAGCTTCGTTGAGTCACTGGAAGCCTCCAAACCCTTCTATGTGGTGCGCTTTATCGGTGGTTTGTTTGTGGTTGCCGGCATGCTGGTGATGGCCTACAACACCTGGAAAACTGTACGTGCGCCCAAGGGCAGCATTGCAGCTGAACCCGCCGCGCAGGCAGCATAAGGAGTCGTTGTTGTGAAGAATCCACATGAAATAATTGAGAAAAACATTGGCCTGATGACTGTGCTTATTCTGATTGCTATCAGTTTTGGTGCTTTAGTTCAAATTTTGCCGCTGATGTTTCAGCAACAGGTACTTGAACCGGTTAAGGGATTAAAACCCTATACAGCACTGCAACTGGAAGGTCGCGATATCTACATCCGTGAAGGGTGTGTTGGCTGTCACAGCCAGATGATTCGTCCGTTCCGTGCCGAAACAGAACGTTACGGCCACTATTCAGTTGCCGGTGAGTCGGTATGGGAGCATCCCTTCCTGTGGGGTTCAAAACGTACCGGTCCTGACCTGGCGCGTGTTGGTGGCCGCTACAGTGACGAATGGCACCGTGTTCACCTGATTAATCCCCGCAACGTGGTACCGGAGTCTAACATGCCCGGTTTCCCGTGGCTGGCAGAGAATACGCTCAGCGGTGAAGATACCGCGAAGAAAATGGAAGTGTTCCGCGGCTTTGGTGTGCCTTACACCGATGATGATATCGCCGGTGCACAGGCGGCAGTAAAGGGTAAAACAGAAATGCAGGCCCTGATTGCTTACCTTCAATCCCTCGGCACATATCTGAACTGATATGGATCAGGGAATAGCGGGCAGCATTTTTACTGTCGTAGTGTTTGTTTGCTTCATTGGCGTGGTCTGGTGGGCGTTCAGCGGTCGCAATAAAAAGCGATTCGACGAAGCGGCCAACCTGCCCTTTGCCGACGAAGTGAAAGAGAAATCTCAAAAGAATAAGCAGGAGTCTTGAACTCATGAGCACGTTTTGGACAATTTGGATCTCAGTGATCACGCTGGGTACCATTATCGGCTGCTTCATCCTGTTACGCTGGGCACTGGCTAATAAAACCGGTGTAGCAGAAGGTGAAGGCATGGGGCACGTCTTCGATGGTATCGAAGAAATTAATAACCAGTTACCCCGCTGGTGGACTATTTTATTTTACGTTTGTATCGTCTGGGGCTTTGTGTACCTCGCTTTGTTCCCGGGATTAGGTGCATGGCAGGGTTTCCTTGGCTGGAAAAGTTCGAACCAGAACATCCAGTCACTGGAAGAATCTGCTCAGGCCCGTGCTGATGCGAAAGAGAACGGATTACTGGTTAAGTACGACCGCGAGCTGGATCAGGCTGCGGAATTGTATGACCCGATTTTCAAAAAATACGCGGCAGTACCGGTTGAAGAACTGGCCAATGATCCTGAAGCAGTCAAAGTAGGACAACGTTTGTTTTTACAAAACTGTTCCCAGTGTCACGGTTCTGATGCAAGAGGCGCCAATGTGGGCTTCCCTAACCTCACCGACGACGACTGGCTTTACGGAGGCAGCGGCGCAAAAATTGTTGAAACCCTTACTCTGGGTCGTCAGGCCGCTATGCCTGCATGGATTGCTTCCATGGGTGAGCAAGGTATCAAAGAGACGGTTGCCTATGTACTCAGTTTGAGTGGCCGGGAACAGGAACCTGAAATGACTGCGCTGATTGATGACGGAAAAGCCCGCTTTATGGTGTGTGCTGCCTGTCACGGCATGGACGGTAAAGGTAACCAGTTACTCGGTGCGCCGAATCTGACTGATAATATCTGGCTGTACGGTTCTTCTGAACAATCGGTCACTGAAACGCTCACTTACGGCCGGAATGGCGTGATGCCTTCATTCAAGAAAACCCTGGGTGATGACAAAATTCACGTTGTGGCCGCCTACGTGTACAGCCTGTCTAACTGACCCCGGTTAATTACACTGCTGTCATTCAAAAAGCCCTGTTTTCAGGGCTTTTTTGTGTGAAAATACAAACAGACCTTGATGGAAATCATCATAGTAAGTTTCATTTCCTGTAATCTTGCACCTTCAGTT
>NZ_CFHOXV010000044.1:0-33882 GCF_984505615.1 Alteromonas sp.
CAGAAACAAGATCTGGTTACTCTTCTCGTAGATTACTGCCTTATTTACAAATGACAAAATAACAAAGGCAGCCGAAACTGCCTTTTTCATTAGCGCCTAAACATCAGGATCAGAATGTCAGTCCAGCGCGGCGCTTGTACAGCGGGTTTTCGCTGTCGTCTGCGTAACCGGGTTTCTGTGCTTCTACGGCTTCATCAGAAGATGGCAGTTCCAGCGGCAGGGTGCCGGTGGGTGATACCTTGCCGGTAAGCACGTCGATCACGGCATCGTCTGCACTACCGAAGTTAGCCAGAATAGCGCCTGCGGTATTGTTCAGTTCACCCATGATCATGGGGCGTTCCAGGAAAACAGATAAGATGGTCGGCACTTGCTGGCTGACCGCCAGCATTTGCAGATATTTCTCATCATCTTCGCGGAATGACACGCGGCCTTCATTCTGGCGGCTGCCGAAGAAGTGGTTCGGATGCAGCTTTTCACTTGGCGTTGAGAAACGGAAAATTGCAAAGTCGGCCTGGGCCGGGTCGGTCACAACTTCAAAACCACGAGCGGTAAGTGCCTCTGCATTTAAGCCATCAACGAATACTTTCTTCATCGAGTCAGCCAGTGGCAGCAGCTTATCTGCATTTTTCAGCAGCACCTGAGATTTAGCCTGAACTTCCCGTGCCAGTGCACGCCATTCCGGTTTACCCACATTCGATGCTGCAGTAGCTTCATCCACGTAGGGGTTGTCGAATAAACCGAGCTCAAACTTCAGTGTAAGAATACGGGTGGCCGACTCATCGATACGCGCTTCTGTCAGTTTGCCTTCATGTACCGCGTTAACGATGATTTCAGGCTGGTCTTCACCGCCGAACTGGTCGATACCTGCGGTAATACCTTTCACGAAACGCTCAGGAATCGTCAGGTCTTCCACACCCCACGGCGTCGCAATTTCCCGCACACCTTGTGGTTTAGTCGGTGCCTTGCATTCTTCGCTACAGTCCCGGGTTACCGCCCAGTCTGAAACAACAACACCTTTAAAGCCGGCATCGCCGCGCAGCAGGTTTTGCAGTATTTGTTTGTTGAAGCCCGGGCTTACTGCTTCTACCGGCTCACCGTCTACAGTGATGCCGTGTAAGATAGGATACGCAGGCATAATGCCGGTGGTTTTGGCTTCGAAAGCTCCGTCAAATGCGCGGATATGGTCTTCAAAACTGGTATCGTCCAGTTGGGCATTGCGGCCGTAATAGTTATGGCCATCAAAACCTTCTACCGCTGCACCGTAACCCACCCAGTGTTTGGTAACAGTTGATACGCCTTCGGGCGTGATGCCATCAGAACTGCCCTGGAAACCACGAATATACGCGCCAACCTGCTTACTCACTTCACCAGCATCGCTACCGAAGGTGGCAATGATACGGGGCCAGCGGGGTTCAGTGGCTAAGTCAGCCTGCGGTGATAACGCCATGGTAAAACCGGTTGCACGGTATTCCTGACGGGTAATGTCACCAAACTGTTCGGTAATTTCAGGGTCGTTCAGCGCACCAAAACCAAGAGGCTCAGGCCACTGCGTGAAACCATCGGTAGACTCAGCAGCACCTAAAACGTACTGGAAGTGGTTGCGCGGGTCGGTACTGATAATGGCAGGAATGCCCAACCGGGTGGTTTCTGCCAGCGCCTGGACTTTGTTGTTCTCGACGGCCAGATCTGACGGAGACATGTTCAGGCGGCTGATATAACTGCCGATGTGTTTGTCTTTGAACAGTGATGTGGCGACATCGATGTCATAGCCGTCCTGAGAAAAACCGGCAAATCCATTTTTACCAGGCAGTGTGCCGTGCACCATTTCACCGGCTTTTTCTTCCAGCGTCATGCGTGCAACCAGGTCGGCCACACGTTCTTCAACCGGCAAACGCCAGTCTTCATACGGGGTAAGTTTGCCATCGGCATTCAAATCACGGAAAGTCAGGCCGTCCTGTTCGATAACCGCTTTGCTGGTGGTCTTAACCGCCACCTGACTCACAGGGGCGGCGTCTTTCTTCGGTTGCTCAACTTGGGCAGGCGAGGGTTTCTCGCCGCAACCAGTAAGCATAGCGGTAGTGATAAGGCAGGCACTACCCAATGTTGCTGTATGCTTTTTCATTAATCGTGTCCTTGACCGGATAATTATTCGTTAACGGCGCCTGTGATTTGGTAAGTACCAGAGCCGAGAGAAAAGGTGTTCATTTCATCGGCACGGGAAACGTTAGTTACGAACTTACTGGCTGTCACATTCTCGCCGTCAATCTTCAATGCTTGCTGCGCGCCGGGTAACGAAATTGTTGCTGTCGTGTTAGCAGGAATGGTTACCCGGTAGTCAAACTTACCATCTTTTACTTGCCAGTGGCTCGAAATTTTTCCGTAAGGTGAATCATATTCAGCTTTTACCCAGTCAATTTCGTTCTGCGGGTCAAACTCCGGCTTCAACGCAAAGGTTTTAAAACCGGGGCTCAGTCGTTGAATACCGCCTGAGTGGCTGATTAACCATTCACCGATAGCACCGAATGAATAGTGGTTGAAGGAGTTCATGCTGTTATTGCCACCGAATCCGTCTTCTACTGTGTAACCGTTCAGGCGTTCCCAAATTGTTGTTGCACCCTGGTCGATAGGATACAACCACGACGGATACTGGTCGTTGAGCAATAAGCGGTATGCATCACCGGTATAGCCATTCTCAGACAGCGCTTTGCTGATCCAGGCAGTACCAATAAAGCCGGTCATCAAAGAGTAAGCCGGGCGGGTTTTCCCTGCATCGTCAACGTTTTGTGACGATACCGAACGGGTGAGCTTCTCTGCCATCGCTGCTGCGTTGTCTTCGTTGAATGCGTTCATCGCCAGGCCAACTGCAAACGAGGTTTGGGTGTCTGCAACTGCCCATTCTGCTGGTGGAGCCACCGGATTAAACATACTTGGGCCACCCACCAGACCAACAGTTTGCATTTCATCATTCACAAACTTGTCGTTGAAGAAGGCTTTGCGTTCATCATACTGATTGCGGTACTCGCGGGCCTGCGCATCATCGCCCAGTACCGCTGCTACCTGCGCCATAATATCCAGCGCATAAATGTGATAAGCCGTAGCGAGATAATCTGCACCTAACTGATTGTTCTGCGGGCCTAACCAGTCTCCTAAACCTGAGTCTGTGCTTAAGCCGGTTTCGCTGTCGATGGAGTCGTGCAGGAATGTCATGTATTCATTCATGGACGCGTAGTGTTCAGCCAGTAAGCCTTTATCACCATATTGAAAGTAGGTTTCCCACGCGACGGTGATACCGGCTACGCCCCACAGCACGCCACCGAAGCCGCCGCCAACCGGGGCGACATCAGCATACCGGCCACTGTCAGCCTGAGTATCCCGCATTGCCTGTAAATGGCGACGCATAAACTGTGAGGCATCACTCACATACGTTGCGGTGGGGGCAAATACGTTGATGTCGCCGGACCAGCCCATACGTTCGTTCCGCTGGGGACAGTCAGTCGGTACAGACAGAAAGTTATCTACGTTAGACCATGTCAGGTTTGACCACAGCTGATTAACCTTATCGTCTGAACATTCGTAACTGGCAGTCAGCGCCTGTACAGAACTCACTACAACGCCGTTAACCGCTTCAAGGGGAAGAGGTTTTTCAATGCCTGTTACTTCAATGTACTGGAAGCCGTGAGATGTGAAATGCGGCTCAAAGGTTTGTTCGCCGTCTGTCATGATATAGATATCCTGACTGAGTGCGGCACGATAATTTTCTGTCATGATCATGCCCACGTTCGGGCCTGATTCCGGTAAGTCCGGATAGAGCATTTCGGCAAAGCGCACGGTAACGGCTTCACCTGATTTACCGTCTTGGAAATGCAGACGAGGTACGCCAACGATATTTTGTCCAAGGTCGTAGACAAACACGCCGGGTCGCACCTCTTCCACACTTTTTGCCTGAACGGTGGTAAATTCACGGGCCGGTTCGCCGATTTGCCCGATAAGCTTCATATTGTCGTACGACAGCGTTTGTGCAGGGCGCATCATATTTGGCTGCACATTCTGCGCTTTTGTTTCCTCAAGAGAAATTTCAACTGCCGGTTCCCATTCACCTTCAAACGACGGGGTCGCCCAGCCAGCCTGCGCTTCTGCGATTCGGGCATCGTACACTTCACCCATAGACAAACTGCCGTACACTACCGGTGACGTGTCGCTGAACTGCCAGCTGCCCGGTTGGGTAACCACAATACTCTCAGAACCGTCTTCATAGGTAATGACCAGTTGCGCGAGCAACGACTGTCGATCACCAAATCCATTCCAGGTGTTGCCGAAGCCCAGCATACCGCTCCACCAACCTTCGCCCAACCGTGCGCCCATGGCGTTTTCACCTTTTTGAATGGCACTGGTGACATCATAAGACTGATAAAGGTGGGTCAGGTTGTACTGGGTAAGGCCCGGGTTGTAATAATCGTTACTGACCTTTTCACCGTTTACGTAGTATTCGTAAATGCCCCGGGCGGTCACATACAAGCGGGCTTTGCTGACGGCCTTTTCTGCCACATCAAACTCAGTACGTAGCTGCGGCATACCGTTATTTTGGGTATCAACAACAACCAGCTGGCTGTCATCAGAGCCGGTGAAAGTAATCCCTGCTTTAGTATCGCTGATCTGCGCAGATTTTTCTGCGAATGCAGCGCCATGCTCAGCGCCATTAAACAGCACGCTGTGCGGCGTATGCATGTTGCTCACCGTCAGGTTGCTTACTGTGACGGTTGTACCAGCATCTGCCGCTACACCTATATCGTTAAGCATGCCATAGGTGACGTAGTCGTGGTTGTGACCCAGAGGATTCAGCTGTACCGTTGCCCCTTCAACCAGTGGCGGAAACATCATCTGGAATCCTGACTTTTCTTCAGATTCTGCACCCACCCAAAATGCAGGGTTGCCATCTAACTGAACGGTAACATTGCCGAATTCATTGTTGATAAGCAGGTGGTGAGGTTTAAAACGGTTGTAAGCATTGATCAATGATTGCTTAATATCGAAGGATTTAACCGGCGTATCTGCGTTGTCATCCGGCGTGTAACCGGCACGGTAAAAGTTCAGCGTCGCCGGCTCACCGTTTTCAACACCTTCCACGTCCAGCTCAATCTTGAAATAACTCTCGTCTTCGCCGCTTTCTACCTGATAGATGTTCTTATACTTATCCATCATTCTCGGGTCATTAGCCGCATAAACAATACCGCCGGCTGTGCCACCTTCTGCAATGGTGATATCTGCGCCGATACGGAAGAGAGGCAGATAATCGCCATACAGGGGGAGGGCGTCGTCATTGCCACCAATCCAGGTCGCGCCATTCCAGGCATTCAGAGAGGTATCGAGTAAGCCCGTTTCAAAAGTAGATGTAGCTTCACTCGCATCGCCTTCGCTGTCCCATACCGTCAGCTGCCAGGTGTACTGTGTACGCGGGCTTAAAGGCTTGCCTTTATAGGTAATATGCAGTGCTTCTGAGGAGTTTTGTTTGCCGGAGTCCCATACCTGCGCGCCGTTTTCATCTGTCACGCGGATGCGGTAAGCAGACTGGCTAAGACCTTTTGCTCCGCCTTTAGCAGACATCTGCCAACTGAAACGGGGCGTAATGACGTCAATGCCAATGGGTTGGGTGCGATACTCAGTTTTCAGTGCTGCAAGATCAAATTGATCCGTAACACTTCCGACGCTGCCAGTTCCTCCGCAAGCTGAAAGTAACGTGGCGGGTGCTGCAACAGCAAGGGTGAGAATAAGTTTGCGCATGCAAATCTCCGGTACATACCTGATGGCAATCTGTTCAGGTGAAACTGAATATATCGTCAGTTTTCCTGAAACGTTATGATTGAAAGTGATTGGCATGTTGCCCTAAGCATATAGATGTTGTCAATGTGTTAACGGCGGCTCACCGGAAACGAAAGGTTTTGGAGGCGTGTGAGTGTTACCAACCGGACTGAATAATCCGCGCCGGTGTAGTGCGCTGTAAAGTGATTAGCGCATTTTGGATGCGCTGCAAAGCATGTTTCATCAACTTTACATCCAGTTCTGTGTCGATCTGTCAGTTCGCAGAAAGTTGCTTGTTTTTTATCCATGAATTTTATCAATAGCAAGTATTAACTATATTTGTTTGTGATTGTTATTGACTGTATATGATTGTCGATGTACTTTGTTGCCTCAATGTTAATTAATATCGAGCAGTTTTAATAAAAATAACACGCTGCCAAAAATTAGATAAATCACTGACACAACCACGCAAGGAGTTGAAAATGGCTTCATTTTCAGGACTGACAACCACACCCGTTTTCCGCCGTTCTGTACTCGCGGTACTTATCACTGCTTCTTTTTCTCAATGTGCTGTTGCACAGGAAGCAGAGTCTGCACAATCTGAACCGGATCCAATGGTAGAAACCATTGAAGTTCGTGGTTCAGCAACCGGTACCCTTATCCGCGGTGCAACACCGGTAGGTACTAATGTTGTAGGGATTTCAGAAGAAGATGTCGCTGAAATTGGTGTGCCTGACAGTAACGAACTTCTTGCACAAATTCCGCAAGTGACCAGCACCTTCAACAGCCGCCCGACCATGGCGACTGATATTGGTCAGGGCATGCCGATGCCAAAATTGCGGGATATCGGTACCGGTGGTGGTAGCACGACACTGGTACTGCTGAACGGTTTACGTTTACCGGGGTCGGGTATTATCCAAACCGTTCCAAATGCTGCGGCCATTCCTCCTTCAGTATTAAGCACGGTAGAAGTGGTAATGGATGGTGGTTCTTCTATTTACGGTTCTGATGCCATTGCCGGGGTGGTTAACTTTATCACCCAGCGTCCGAAAGATGGTGTGACCGTAAACCTTGAAGGTGGATTCGGTGACAGTTATACCGCAGGTTCCCTTAACCTGACTGCCGGTACTTCATGGGATTCCGGTGCGGCGATGTTGTCTTTCTATCACGCGGAAAACGGTGATGTGATGGGTTCTGACCGTGATTTCATTACTGCTGACAGCACAAGCAATGGCGGCGGTGACTATCGTACCCGTCAGTGCAGCCCGGGCAATATCACGGCTAACGGGACCAGTTACCGCATGGACACGCTGACCGAAGGCAGCAACTTATGTGATCCTAACGATGGCATTTCTTATGTCCCGGAGCAAAAGCAGGACACCATTTTCCTGGCTCTGGAGCAGGAGTTTTCTGACAACGTTTTTCTTAATCTGAACACGTACTACAGTGACTGGGGCGTGGATATTACCGGCGATGCGACCAACGCGTTAACGGATCTGGGTGCTTCAGGCACAATTACATCAGACAACCCTTATTTTACTGCTATCGGTGATGAAACTTCACAAACTGTCGACTTCAATTTTTCTGACGGAGTTGGCCCCGGCGCGAAAAACAGCAGCGACTTTAAAGCGTTTTCTTTCATGCCGGAACTGACCGTAGAATTACCGAACTACTGGCGTCTGAAAGCTGCATACAGTTATGGTTGGGCTGAAACCCACGGTGAAGAAACCGGCGTTAATGCGACTGCCGTAGCTACTGCGCTGGCCGGCACGGATGTATCTACTGCGCTGAACCCGTACGATGTAGCTTCAACAGACCCTGCGGTACTGAGCAGTATTCTTTCTTACTACGGTACTCTGGGTGATGCCAAGCAAACCCACCATCAGATCCGTCTTACACTGGATGGTGCTATTTATTCCTTACCGGCCGGTGATGTGATGCTGGCTGTGGGTACTGAATACTTTAAACAAAACTATGACGTTTCGTTCGGCGGTGGCGCAGCAGATGCTCTGCAAATGACAGAAACATCCGCGTCACGCAACGTGAAGTCTGTTTTCAGTGAAGTGGTTGTGCCGGTGATGGATGACATCGATGCCGGAACTATCGATTTTACTGCATCCATCCGTTACGACAGTTACAACGATGTGGGCAGTACAACTAATCCAAAGATTGGTGTGGATTATTCTCCTACTGACAACTTACGTCTGCGTGCACAATGGGGTACGTCCTTCCAGGCGCCGAGTCTGGCAGATTCCGGTGCAGCTGTTGATACCCGTGCGATTACAATGAGTGTCAGTCCTTTCATGGCCCCGGATGCAGCTGATTCAGATTTCTTCCGTGGCACCATTATCCTTGCTGGTGGTAGTGACGGACTGCAGCCTGAAGAATCTGAGTCATACAGCGTAGGTTTCGACTGGACACCAGAGTTCGCTGACGACTTTAAAGTCAGTATGACGTATTTCGACGTGGACTATTCAAGTGCAATCAGTCTGGCGCCTTTCTATACACCCAGTGCACTGTTCAGCACAGAGGGGTACTCGGATTATTACACAATCAACCCGACACTGGATGAAGCGCTGGCAGCGGCAGACGGCATGCGCATTGATGGGCAGTCTATAGAAAGCTTATACGCTGACGGCAACTCAGTTTACGCTTTGTTCGATGCCCGCCGCAATAACATGACGGCGACTAAGCTGTCAGGTATCGATTTCGACATCGCCAAAGAATGGCAAACCAGTTTTGGCAGTGTGAATGCCAGCGTCGCCGGTTCTTATACACTGGACAGAACATTCCAGCCTGTACAGGGCGCGGCTTATCAGGATGAAAAGGGTACCGATGAGCGTGGTGACTACAACCTGCTAGCTCAGGTAGGTGCGACTTACGAAAACATGCTGGGCACCGTTCGCATTCTTCACACCGACGGCTGGGAAAACGCGGTTGCTTCAGCAGACTCTCTCACTACAGTAAATCTGTTCGGTAAGTACGATTTAGGCGAATATGAGTTTGTGGAAGAAGCATCTGTTACTGTAAACGTAGACAACCTGTTCGACGAAGATGCAGTTTACTATGATGATGCAAACGGCTTTATCAGTGGTTCAACACTGGGCCGGGTGATTTATCTGGGACTGAATCTGAAGATGTAATTCAGTGCATGAACTGAAAGCGGAGTCAGCAGACTCCGCTTTTGTCGTTCAAAGTAAGGCTTAAAAATGGCCTGAGCACTGACGAAAGCAATATGACGGAACACAATAAATGCAGGAGAAAAATCATGCTTAAAGCCGTTCTGGATATAGGCAAAACCCACATTAAATTGCTGTTGGTAGATAACGGTAAAGAATGCGCCAGCTTCAGCTGTAAAAATGCGCCCATTGCCGGCATGTATCCTCAGGCAGATGTGGAAGGCATATGGAACTGGCTGGCAGAAACCTTACGCTCCTGCACACTGACGCCTGATATCAACGCTTTTGTTGTCACCACTCACGGCGCGACGGCTGCGTTAGTAAATACAAACGCCCCTGAAGGGGATCAACTGGCACTGCCCGTTTTAGATTATGAATATCAGGGCGTAGAGAGTTGCTCTGATGCCTATGAAAGTGTGCATCCTGACTTTTCAGAAACCTTGTCACCCGCATTGCCAGCAGGTTTGAACCTCGGTAAACAATTGTTCTGGTTACAGCAGAAGTATAAAGAAGCGTTCGGCTCAGCCTCAACCATTTTGCTTTACCCGCAGTACTGGGCCTGGCGTCTCGGTGGCTCACCGGCTGCAGAAGTAACATCTTTGGGATGTCATACCGATATGTGGCAACCTCAGAAAAAAGACTATTCTTCGCTGATAGATAAGTGTGGCTGGCGGGAAAAAATGCCGGCACTTAAAAACGCATGGGATTGTCTTGGCACCGTGTCGGCACAGGTTGCAAAGGAAACCGGATTATCTGAACAGTGCGAAATTTTTGCCGGTATTCACGACAGCAATGCCAGCCTGCTGCGCTATTTGTCACTGGCGAAAAGTGGCGAGAGCTTCAACGTGATTTCTACCGGAACCTGGACCATTCTGATGCAGGCAAACGGTAACACCGGCAAACTTGCCAGCTACAAAGATACCCTGGCCAACGTGGATATTTTCTCTAACCCGGTCAGTTGCGCACGATTCATGGGCGGACGGGAATACGAAAGCATCTGCACTTCTCTGGGCGGCAACATTCGCATGAGTGCTGAAGCCGGGGATATTCAGCAGGCGCTGGATGAAGGCTGGATGGTGACGCCGGATTACAGTCAGGGGAATGGCCCCTTTGGTGGCCTTACTGCGAAACAATTTTGTCCGGATGCGCCGCCAGCTCCACAGGCTATTGCGACGCTGTACTGTGCGCTGATGATTGATCAACGGTTAACTGATCTACATTCCACCGGCACAATATATATAGAAGGGGCTTTCCTGAAGAACCCGATGTTATGCCAGTTAGTCGCGCAGCTACGTCCGGGCCAGACTGTCATGCTCTCCCGTGATAACACGGGAACAGTAATGGGCGCGGCGAGTTTAATTCACTTTGATAAACAGGCTGCGGCTGAACTGGACTTAGTGCCCTGTGAGCCTGCTGCGTTTGATAAGTTGGATGCCTATCGTGAAAAATGGTACAACGCGATTGGATGAATCTATCATATTCAATCAAAAACTTGGTGTTTTGATTGATTGTGCTTGAACAGGTGACTATATTATCGCTTACACGAATAACAATTATACAGGCAACACCATGCTGGAGAAGCAACGTCACCAGCTCATTCTGGATATCCTTGATGAGAGCACCTTTGTGAGTGTGCGCGACTTGTGCGCGCAACTTAACTCGTCTGAAGCGACTATTCGTCGTGACTTAAACAAACTGGCTGATGCGAAGAAAATTAAAAAAATTCGCGGCGGCGCGCAGGTGTTAGACAGTAAGACCGTGTCTAATATCCGTCTTTCCGGTAATGCATTTCTTGTGGACAGAGAGCGCAATACCAGTACTAAGCAACTCATTGCCAAAGCGGCCACTGACATGTGTGAAGACGGCGAATCTATCATCATCAATGGCGGTACATCCACGTTCATGATGTCTGAGTTTCTCGCCGAAAGACGCATGAACATTCTGACGAACTCCTTCGTACTTGCACATGAGTTACTGGAAAACAGTCAGAATCAGGTCACGCTCCCCGGCGGGGAAGTGTACCGCAAGCAAAGTATCATTCTCAGCTCATTCGAAAACGACACCACACAAAACTACCGTGGCAGCAAAATGTTCATGGGTTCACCCGGTGTCAGTGAATTCGGCGTAATGGAAACCGATCCACTGCTGATTCTGGCGGAGCAAAAACTCCGTAAGCGGGCCGATAAACTCATCGTACTGGCTGACAGCAGTAAAATTGGTGTTAAAGGTAACCTGATTTTCTGCGGATTGTCTGAAGTCGATACGGTCATCACCGACAGCAATGCAGCACCCGAAGCGCTGGATAAAATCCGCGAATTCGGTGTGAATGTGATTGTGGTCGAGGCCTGCGATTAGGTTTCAGGGGGAGTATTTAGATCTTCTGTAAGTCTTGTGTAATCTAATGATGAGTTAAAGACTCTCAACACCCTTATAGAAGATGAGCAGTTTTCATAAACAATGATGTAACTATCTACTGGCCAGAGGCGAATATCTTTCTCTGACTATCTGTTTAATTTCTGCCATATCTAAAGTGCCGGCATTACCGCGATCTAATCCCTTCTGAACCTCTGCGATGAAGTGATTACTCACGTTTTGATTCTCCTGCAACTCAAGAAGTCTCAGAGCACTACAGACTACTTCGCTCACAGAGTTGTAACGACCTGACTCTACGAGTTGGTTTACGAATTCGTCAAAATGGTGACCGAAGCTGACATTGGGCAGTACCCATCCTCCCGAAGCGTTAAGACACAGAATAGCTTAATTCTGACCACACATTTAAGTGTACTACGGATCAGTTTAGAGACAAGGCAACAGGACGGGTTGGAAGTTTTTGTCAAAGTTTCAAGATTTATACAACCCTTAAAATACTTGTAACAATTCTGTTATATTGTGATTGGAAATGATTGACAAAGATTGTATTGGATGTATATTGAATCATTAATGAATTAATGAGTCTCACAAAAGACCAGTTTCAATTAATTAACTTCACAGGATGCCTATAAATGCCTTATCAGCCAGATGAATACAAACACGTTAAATATCTGTGGGAAGACGAGGTTGCAGATAAACTCGATCCCGTAGAAAACCTGGTATACCGCTCGAACAAGCTGGGCGAAGACCAGCGTATTACTAATACAGGCGGCGGTAATACTTCGGCTAAGTTAATGGAAAAAGATCCGTTAACCGGTGAAGAAACTGAAGTGCTGTGGGTAAAAGGCTCCGGTGGCGACCTGCGTACATCAAAGAAAGAAAACTTCTCTTCTTTATACCAGGACAAACTGAACGCACTTGACGGCGTATATCAGGACTATTCAGATAAAGGCTATAAGTCTGCCGGTGAAGACCGCATGGTCGGCATGTTCAAGCACTGTAACTTCTGTCTGAATCCGCGGGCCTCGTCGATTGATACGCCTCTGCATTCAATGATTGACGAAAAGCACGTTGATCACCTGCACCCGAATGCAGTTATCTCCGTTGCATCCTGTAAGGCGCAGAAAGAACTAACTGAAGTGATCTGGGGCGGCAAGCTGGCCTATGTGCCGTGGATGCGTCCCGGTTGGGAAGCGGCGAAACTGTGTGAAGACACCTATGCTGCGAGCCCTGACATCTGGGGTATTCTGTTAGGTCAGCACGGTCACACCAACTGGTCATCTGAAAGTAAAAGTTGTTACGAAACTTCTTTATGGGTTATCGAAACAGCTGCACGTTACATTGAAGAGCATGACAAAGGCGAAATGACCTTTGGTGGTCAAAAGTATCAGTCTCTGGACGATGCAGCCCGTACTGATCTGTTAAAAGACTTTTTACCGGTAGCCCGTGGTCTGCTTTCTAATAAAGTGAAGTTCATCGGTACTGTTCAAACTGACGATGCCACACTGCGCTTCGTAAACAGTGTCGATGCGCCCCGTCTGGCTGAGTTAGGTACATCGTGTCCTGACCACTTCCTGCGTACCAAAATCAAGCCGCTGTTCGTTGATTTCGATCCGCAGAATGACGACTTCGATACCCTGATCACTAAGTTTAAAGCTGGTCTGGAAAAGTATCGTGAAGATTACACGGCATATTACGAAGCCTGTAAGCGTGAAGATTCTCCGGCTATGCGTGACCCGAGCCCGACTGTTGTACTGATTCCGGGTGTAGGCATGATTGCCTGGGGCAAGAACAAGAGTGAATCCCGCGTTACTGCAGAATTCTATAACTGTGCTATTGAAGTAATGCGTGGTGCAGAAGCGATTTCTGAATATACCGCGCTGCCAGCTCAGGAAGCGTTTGATATTGAATACTGGGCGTTAGAAGAAGCAAAACTTCAGCGTATGCCGGCAGAAGCGCCACTGGCCCGCGATGTGGTTGTAGTGATTGGTGCCGGTGACGGTATCGGTAAAGCGACAGCGCACCGTGTTGCTAAAGAAGGTGCCCACGTAGTGTGTGCAGACCTTAACCTTGAGAATGCACAGCGCACCGCGAAAGAACTTACCGACAAGTATGGTCAGGGAATTGGTGTAGCCGGTACAGGGATTTCTGCCTGTGGCCCGGCTGTAGCACTTCAGGCTGACATCACTAAACGTGAAACCGTGGAAGAGTTGTTCACACAGGTACTGCTGGCGTATGGCGGTCTGGATAAAGTGATTGTGACTGCGGGTGTATTCATCGCAGAAGGCGCAGACATGGCGAAGAACGATCAAATCTTCGACCTGAGCTTTGGCGTGAATGTGAAAGGCGGCTATGTAGTTGGCTCAACGGCTCAGAAAATCTGGGAAGCGCAGGGCCTGAAAGGCGCACTGGTACTGACTACCAGCGTGAATGCAGCCGTATCGAAGAAAGGTTCTCTGGCGTACGACACCAGTAAAGCTGCGGCAAACCATCTGGTTCGCGAACTGGCGGTTACCTTGTCACCGCTGGTCAACGTAAATGCACTGGCACCGGCAACAGTTGTGCAGGGCAGTAACATGTTCCCGAGAGACCGCGTGATTTCATCACTGACCAAGTACGACATTGCTCATGATGAAAGTGAAAGCACGGAAGAATTACGAAACAAGCTGGCGCAATTCTATGCACAGCGCACGTTAACCAAACAACCTATCACACCGGATGATCAAGCCGAGGCGGCCTATCTTCTTGTATCCGGTCAACTGAGCAAAACAACCGGGCAAGTGATCAGTGTAGACGGCGGTCTGCATGAAGCTTTCCTGAGATAAGAGGTGACTTATGTTAAGAAGAATTGATGCATCCATTATCAGCGATGACAACGAAAAGCTGAAAGGGCACTTAGACGCGGATTACGCTGCGCTGGCAGATAAACTGGCACGCCAGGATATCGATATTGAGAAAATTACCGAGCTGGCCGGCGAATTCCAGGTTGCCGTACCTTCATGGGGGACAGGTACCGGCGGCACCCGTTTTGCCCGCTTCCCCGGTGAAGGCGAGCCGCGCAATATCTGGGAAAAGCTGGAAGACTGCGCAGTGATCAATGAAATGTCAGGTTGTACTGACAGCGTATCGCCTCACTTCCCCTGGGATGTGGTTGACGATTTCTCTGAGCTGAAGCAAAAAGCCGATGAGTATGGTCTGAAGTGGGTATCGGTGAACTCAAACACGTTCCAGGATCAGCGTGGTCAGGAACACTCTTACAAGTATGGTAGTTTGAGTAACACTAAGAAAGAATCCCGTGACCTGGCGATTCAGCACAACCTTGATGTAATTGGCTACGGTCAGCAACTTGGCGCAAAAAGCCTGACAGTATGGGTTGGCGACGGTTCAAACCATCCCGGTCAGCAACATTTCCAACGTGCATTCGAGCGTTACCTTGCTAGCATGGAAGAAGTGTATAAAGGCTTGCCGGATGACTGGGAAATGCACATTGAACACAAAATGTTCGAGCCTGCATTCTACTCCACTATCATTCAGGACTGGGGTTCAAACCTGCTGGCTGCTATGCACCTGGGGCCTAAGTGTAAGTCTCTGGTTGATTTGGGTCACCATGCACCGAATACCAACATTGAAATGATTGTGTCCCGCTTAATTCAGTTCAAGAAGCTGGGCGGTTTCCACTTCAATGACAGCAAATATGGCGACGATGACCTGGACAGTGGTTCACTGCATCCGTATCAGCAGTTCCTGATCTTCAATGAACTGGTTGATGCTGAATATCGTCAGCAGGACGAGTTTGGGCCGGCGTACATGCTTGATCAGTCACACAACGTGACCGACCCGGCAGAAAGCCTGATCAATTCAGCCATTGAGGTACAGCGCTCTTACGTCAAAGCATTGCTGGTTAACCGTGAAGCCCTGTATGGTTTTCAGGAAGACAATGATGCACTGATGGCGTCACTTGAGCTGAAAAACGCGTTCAACCTGGATGTATCACCTATTCTGGCGATGGCGCGTTACCGCAAAGGTTCGCCTATCAATCCTCTAGGTGTTTACCGCGGTGTTGGTTATCGTGAAACCATGGCAAAAGAGCGTCCACGCGACCCCAATGCCACCGGTTCTGGTATCGTCTGATTCAGACGGACTGTGAATCTGGCCTGAAGATACAGCTCGCGTTTGCGGGCTGTTTTGTATCTGAGGGCTGTGGATCTGTAGCATGAGAACGGAAAACAATAATGCGATTAAGCCAGTGTCATAATTTTCATGATTTTCGTAAGTTGGCGCAGAAGCGTTTGCCAGGGCCAATTTTTAACTACATCGATGGCGGTGCTGACGATGAAACCACGTTACGCCGCAACACGTCGGCTTTCCGTGAGTGTGATCTGATCCCCCGCGTGCTCACCGGCGTGAAAGATATTGATTTAAGCGTTGAAGTGATGGGGCAAAAACTGCAGTTGCCGGTTTATTTGTCACCAACCGCACTGCAACGTTTGTTTCATCATCAGGGTGAACGGGCTGTAGCAGCGGTCGCTGAGCAATTCGGCACCATGTTTGGTGTGTCGTCTCTCGGCACAGTCAGCATGGAGGAAATTGCTAAGCAATACGATACGCCTCAGGTATATCAGTTCTATTTCCATAAAGATCGCGGTCTCAACAGAGCTATGATGGAACGGGCGAAAGAGTCCGGTATTGAAGTGATGATGCTTACCGTCGATTCCATTACCGGCGGTAACCGCGAGAGGGATTTACGTACCGGTTTCTCCATTCCTTTCCGGTTGAATCTGGCGGGCTTGTGGCAGTTTGCGACTAAGCCGGCGTGGGGCATTAACTATGTCACCCATGAAAAATTTTCGCTGCCGCAACTGGATGCCCACATTAATATGGGCGGTTCAACCAGCTCTATCGGTGACTACTTCACAAATATGCTCGACCCGTCGATGAACTGGAAAGACGTGGCAGAGATGGTGAAATTCTGGGACGGTCAGTTCTGTCTCAAAGGCATTATGAGTGCCGACGATGCTAAACGTGCCGTTGATATCGGCTGTACCGGCATTGTGATTTCAAACCACGGTGGCCGTCAGCTTGATGGTTCCCGAAGTTCTTTCGATCACCTGGCTGAAATTGTTGATGCCGTCGGTGACCAGATTGATGTTATGTTCGACAGTGGTATTCAGCGCGGTACGCACGTACTCAAGGCATTAGCGCTGGGTGCGAAAGCAGTCGGACTGGGGCGCTACTATCTTTATGCTCTTGCAGCGGCAGGTCAGAAGGGCGTAGAGCGTGCGATGCAGCAAATGGTGGCTGAAATCGAACGGGACATGCGCCTGATGGGCTGCAGCAAAATCAGCGAGCTGAACCGCGACCACGTGCGATTCAGATAAGCGTTTTGTACGCTTTGTAAAATGAAGCACGCATGCAGGCTAGCTTGCGTGCAATCTTTATGTTGTTCTCCCTCTCTTCTTTAAGCCCGACCCAATCCGTTAACAGTTCTACGGATCTCCTTTAAATACATCACTGTATGCGTATCCCTGCACCTCATGATTACTACTTTTGAATATTTGTGATTGAAAATGATTAAAAGTGTGTGATTTACATAAAATTATTGTGTATGCTGGCAATTGTATTGTTTAAATGATGTAAACCCGTTACTTAAAAATTACATGCGGGTGGTGTACCGGGAGTAAAGGCATGACACCAAATCCATTACTAGGGGTATTGTTTCACTGGCTGGGCGGTTTGTTCTCTGCCAGTTTCTATGTTCCGTACAAACGCATTCAAAAGTGGTCATGGGAAATCTTCTGGCTGACCGGTGGTATTTTCAGCTGGTTCCTGTGCCCGTGGTTTTTCGCGATGGTCCAGACCGAAGATTTATTTGGTGTACTGGGCAGTACGCCGGCAAGCACATTGCAGCAATGTTTCCTTTGGGGTCTGGGCTGGGGCTTTGGCGGTTTGACCTTTGGTCTGGCTGTACGCTACATGGGTATCTCGTCCGGCATGGCTATTGTGTTGGGTCTTACCACAGTATTAGGGACGTTAGGCCCACCTATATTTGATGGCACTATCGGTGCCGTACTGGCAACCACTAGTGGCCAGTTTGCCGTTGGCGGTACGTTGATGACCCTGGTCGGGGTTATTGTTGTTGCCAGGGCGACAGCTGAAAAGAACCGCAGTCTCGGCACCACAGAAGAAGCCGAAACCATTGATATGAAGAAAGGCTTAGCCATTGCCGCGTTTTCCGGTGTCATGTCTGCCTGTTTTGCTTTCGGTATTGCGGCGGGTAAACCTATCCGTGAACTGACTCTTGAAGCCGGCACCGATCATCTCTGGCAGGGTTTGCCTGTATTGTGTGTTGTATTGCTGGGTGGTTTAACGACTAACGCTGTCTGGTGTATTTATCTGATTGCGAAAAATGGTTCTGCCAAAGAATTTTTTGGTCAGGTCGCCAAAGGCACTGAGCGTCTGCAGGGCAACACGATGGTGAAAAACTATCTGCTGGCTGCATTAGGCGGTGCATTCTGGTACTTCCAGTTCTTCTTTTACACCATGGGCGAAAGCAACATGGGTAAATACGAGTTTTCCAGCTGGACCATTCATATGGCCAGTATCATCATTTTCTCCACGCTGTGGGGATTAGCGTTGATGGAATGGAAAGGCAGCAACAAAAAGAGTCGTATGCTTCTGCTGACCGGTATCTCTTTACTTGTTCTTGCCACGCTGGTGATCGGCGTAGGTAACTCTCTGCAATAACGTAACAGTCCCTAGCGCCGGCCTTGGTATGGTTTCCAGTAGGTTGGCGCGCTTAATTCCTTTCCGGTACGCTGAGCTGTATTGTCAGCCGGTTAAGTGACAAAACTTAATTTCCTTTTGTGCGTTCAAATTATAGAGGCTTCCGGGCCTTGTCTTGCATTATTCACAAGAGGTAGTTGTATGAATATCAATAAATTGCTGGGTCAGGTTTTAAATTCTTCTGCGGTAAAACAACACAAAGATAAATTAAGCGGTCTGACAGGGTCATCAGGCTCCTCCGGCGCAAGTTTATTGAAAAAGGCTGGCCTTGGCGCTGCGGGCGGTTCATTGCTGACATCTATGTTGAAAAAAGGCAAAGGCTCAACCTTGCTAAAGGTGGGTGGTGCCGCGGCGATAGGTGCACTGGCGTACAAAATCTACAATAATTATCAGATAGAGCAATCTGCTGCGCGAAAGCGGGAAACGTTTGAAGACAACGACCCTCAACATCCGGTAATTATTCTTAAAGCCATGATAGCGGCAGCCAAAGCGGATGGTCATATTGATGAGGCGGAATTGTCCCGTATTCACGATGCCCTTGCTAAGTCTGACGCAGGATCTGATGAGAAGGTCTTCCTGGAGGGAGAGATTAATAAACCGCTGGATCCGGCAGACGTGGCAGCAATGGCAACTTCACCCGCAATGGCCGCAGAAATATACCTGGCGTCATTGTTGGTGATCGATGAACAGAACCATATGGAGAAGGTCTACCTCAGAGAATTAGCGGCTTTGCTGCGGTTGGATGATGAAATGGTGCGCCGTCTGAACGAGAGTGGCAGAACGTAAACGAATAAAATTTCATACCTGAAAGTTCTCAGATCCTATCCACAGGTATCTTTTTCCAGAACCAAAAACACGATACTGTTGTGCTACATTTTTAATCATTCGATGCAGATACCCGTTCAGGATAGATTATGAAAAAGTTATGTAGTGCAGCAGTATTGGCGTTTGCCGCCGTGTCTTCACCCGTCAGCGCCATCAGTGAAGGCGAGTACTATTATCTTCCAAGTAATCTTTGTGAAACCGCCAGTACCGAAAATGTAAGCCAGAACAAGCTGCTTACCGTTATCGGCAATAACTCTCAGTCGCAGGTACAACTGAATCTTGAATTACTGGCAGACTATCCTGAATCAGGGCTGAGTTATCTTGAACAGGCGCAAAACGCTGCACAAATTGCGATTGTAGAAAAAGCTTCAAAAAACTGGGTACACTTCACGCAGGACAATATGTACATCTTAGGGAAAGAAAAAATCCCTTTGTCTGAAGCCGCTAAAATTCCGGCTATCCTTGCTAACTCACCGGAAAAAGCTGAAGCGTATCTGAGTAAAATCGAGTCTCTGGCGAAACGCTACAACTTGAAAGACGATGACATTATCATCGTGCAGACCGGTGCCCGGGTGCTGGTGCAGGACGATACCAACGAAGTATTCCTGAAATCATTCTTTACAGCATTTGATGCCAGACGGGTAGAAAAACATCTGCTGACTATCGACCATCATGCTCCGATGATGCAGTCACTGGAAGTGGCCTTCCATGAGAAACGCAGTCATGGTGCATGCGGTGTGAAAACCCAGGATGTCGCTAAGCTTTAATACAGTCCGGTAATCGTTGCTCCCGGCAGTCATCTGTGCGCGGAGCAATGATTTCAAATCCGCTATTTTTTCTTCTGAACTTCCCCGTTTTCTTCTGCAACAAATTTCAACACATTCACATCTTATCTTCTGAAGAGTTGTTGTAATGCTAATTGATACATTATAACATTATGCAAATTGTTATAATATAACATATCTGGAGTGATTATGGCTTTATCTTCTGTTCGCATTTTCATGGCAGCCACATCCGCAGCCGTTCTTTTATGTTTAGCTCCTTTTTCTGCAGCCTGGGCCCTGGCAGGCAAGCATATTCACGGACACGGGCAGTTACTCGTTGCCCAGGATGAGAGTAACTGGCAGCTTCAATTTTCAATTCCTGCAGCGGATTTACTGGGTTTCGAGCATGCACCGGAAAGTGATGAACAGATGCAGCAGGTACATCAAATTGAAAAACAAATAAGTGAGTACAGCAACGTTTTCTCAGTAGACGGAAATTGCCAGTTGGTCAGTCAGGAGATTGATTTTCCCCACCACGAATCTCCTGAACACAACGTTGGCCATGAAACTCATGGCTCGCTGCATGAAGATGAGCAATACCATGACGGCGAGCATCACGACGAGGATCATCATGATACGCACCATCACGAAGATGTCACGTTAGCCTATCAATTATCTTGTGGTGACGACATTTCTGAAATGACGGTAACCCTTTTTCGTCTTGCTCCATCATTGTCAGCCCTGGAAGTTCAGTGGGTAAACGACAAAGGTCAGGGGATGACTGACGCCACACCTCAAAGCGCAACAGTAAGCTGGTAAATATCACATGCAAAATACTCCTCTCTGCAACGGAAATACTATGCCGCGAATTCAGGAAACGGGCGATAAAATCGCTATCGCACTTTCATCTTTATGCGTTGTTCACTGCATTCTCACACCATTGTTAATCATCGCCTTACCCACTTTCGGCGGGCTTGCAATCCCCGACCACGAAGTCTTCCATCAGGTTTTACTGTTTTTTGTAGTGCCAGTAGGTCTTGTGGCCTTAATTGCCGGTTACCGGCATCACAAGAATGGCAAAGTACTTTCCTGCGGACTGGCAGGTTTGTTTTTGCTTACCCTCGTCGGCACGGTTGCCCATGACATTGCCGGTGAAGAAGGAGAGACGGTGTTAACCATAATCGCCTCATTATTTATCGTCATCGCACATATTCAGAACTTTCGAAAGCGAAACCTCACCCGCTGTGAGCACTCCTGAAATACCCATTGTTAAACTCTCAGAACAGGCACCACCACCATGCACCACAATAAGCTACCCGTTACCGGAGAGAGGTGAAAAACGCCTGATCATGACACTGGATTTTATGTAAGGCCCTTTTTACTCAAACAGTTCGTAGCGATCCACATTCAGTGTGTAAGCTGCGGTGCCTAATTCATGCTGACGGGTTTGAATATCCACTTCGCCCTCGAACCAGAATGGCTGCTCCAAATCCTCTAACTTTAGTCCCTGCTCGTAGCTCACATAAATAATCTGGTTAGGCGGTGGCGGCGGCATATGCAGACAGGCACCAAAGTAGGGTACGATGAAAAATTCGGTCACTAACTTTTCTTCATTTTGTTGAAGAGGGACCACGTAGCCCGGAATTTTAATTGAACGGCCGTCGAATTCAGGAATGACCTGCACAGAGCTTAACGCCTGCTTGAAACGCTCTGTTTTCTCATCTTCAAACGAGTTCTGTGTAAACGCCTTTACAGAATCTTGTTGAGATCCGTCCTTAACATTGCTTAGATAGTCAGGTGGGTCCAGCAGGGCAGCCAAATCACTGGCCGGCATTAACGCGGTCCACTCTATTTCTTCATATTCGGCAGCAGATAGTGACGCGCTGAAGGGGCACGCACTTATACACATTAAAATTGCGGTTTGTCTCAGGATTCGTTTCATTAAAAGCGTCACTATTGGTTAGATTAAATGCCCGATGTTATAACATCACCAGATTCTATAATAACGATAAGAGTTCAGTTTGAATAGTCAGCAAACAAGCACTTCGTCGGCTTCTGTCGCGATACATCTCAAAGATGTGGTTCATCAGTACCCGAAAAGTAAAACCCGCATGACACTGCCGGAATGGACAGTGGAAAAAGGTGACCGTATCTTTTTGCATGGCCCGTCGGGCTCGGGGAAAACCACGTTATTGAATATGCTGGCCGGTGTACTGAACGCAGACAGCGGTGATATTACTTTGCTGGGTGAGGATTTCTCTTCACTGTCATCCGGTAAGCGGGACGGGTTCCGTGCGCGGCACATCGGGGTGGTATTCCAGCAATTTAACCTGGTACCTCATCTCAGTGTGTTGAAGAACATCGAACTGGCCGCCTATTTCGGTGGCAACAAAGGCAATGTAGAAAGCAAAGCTGCGGGCTTAATTAACGCCCTTAAATTGCCTGTAGAAGTCTTAACCCAGTCAGCTAAAAGCCTGAGTGTGGGGCAGCAACAACGGGTGGCCATTGCCCGCGCGCTCATCAATGAACCTGAAATTCTGCTGGTGGATGAACCAACCTCTGCGCTGGATACCGACGCCCGTGATGCGTTTATGACTCTGCTGATTGACCTATGTAAACAACATCACACTACGCTTATCTTCGTCAGTCATGACAAAAGCCTCGCGCAGTATCTGTCGTCATCGGTGTCTTTGCAGTCGTTATGCTCATTCAGTGAGGTGGCGTAATGTTGTTATCTTTTGCAGTAAGCAGTTTACGAAGCCGCGCGAAGTCAGTGCTGCTTACTTTTCTTTCGTTGCTCATCAGTATCAGTGTATTACTCAGTGTTGAGCACATCCGCCTGCAGGCAGAAGCCAGCTTCAACCGCACGGTGTCCGGTGTGGACTTAATTGTCGGTGCGCCAAGCGGACAGATGAACCTCATGCTCTACAGTATTTTCCGCATGGGCAGCCCCACCAATAACGTGGAATACGACAGTTTTGAAATGCTCGAAAATAATGAACAGGTAAGCTGGGCAATTCCTATTGCGCTGGGAGACTCTCATCACGGTTACCGCGTGTTAGGTACCAATCAAACCTACTTCGATCAGTATAAGTACGGCAATAAGCAGCATTTGGCCTTTGCTGACGGCGAACCGTTCAAAGGCATATTCGACACCGTCATCGGTGCGGATGTGGCAAAAAAGCTGGGCTATAAGGTCGGCGATAAGATTGTTATTGCCCACGGTACCGGAGCAGTAAGTTTTACTAATCACGACCAGTCGCCTTTTAACATTACCGGTATTCTCGCGCCTACCGGCACGCCGGTAGATAAAACCGTACATGTGAGTTTAGCGGGTATCGAGGCCATGCATCTGGCGCCTTCCCAACTGAAAGACATCCTCGCAAACCCCGATGATTTATCCAATCCGCTGGTTCAGCCTGACAGCGTAACCGCCGTGTTGTTGGGACTTAAATCGAAATTTGCCACGTTCACTTTACAGCGGGCGCTGAACAATTATGAAGATGACAGACTCATGGCCATTCTGCCCGGCGTGGCCATGGCTGAGTTGTGGAAAATGATGGGCACAGTAGAGAATATTTTGCGTGTGATTAGCGTACTGATCCTGGTGTCGTCACTATTCGGCCTGTCTACCATGCTGCTGGCTTCTATGCAGCAGCGGGAAAAAGAGATTGCAGTGCTCCGTATATTAGGTGCCGGAGCTGGTGTGGTCTTCTTGCTTATTTTAACCGAAGCCCTTGTCATTGCTGTCAGTGCCAGTGTCGTGTCACTGGGGTTAGTCACATCCATTTTTGCCGGCGCGAAAGGCTGGCTGGCCAGTGAGTACGGCCTGTTTTTATCTGCCAATGTGTTTAATACGCACAGCGCAATGGTTATTGGTGCTGTGGTAGTAGCAACGCTTATTACCTCGCTGTTGCCCGCCATTGACGCCTATCGCAGTGCTATTCACTCAAGGCTATAGCGGGCAATAAAAGTCAATTTGCCCCGCGCTGCAATCTGCGTTCTGCTCTATTGGTTGCAAGCCGCTGCTGATACCAAAGCAGTGGCGCGCACACGCAAAACAGTCCCAGCGCATAGAGCATCTTTGTGCCCAGTCCCACAGCGATGGTGGCGCAGAACAGGCAGCTCAGCATTACCAGTGGACGGTGCTTTACTGATAAAAGACGGACAGCCGCCAGCATACTTGCCAGATAAATCAGTACAAATACTCCGTTAACCCAACCAATCAGGTCTTCCAGATTGTAGGCACCGTAGTGAGTGATTATCAAAGTGAGAGTCATGACGATAAGTACGCATTGCAGTGCCCGTTGAGGCACGTTGTGCTGGTTAAGGCTTTGGAAGTAACCCGGTAAAACTTTATCGTTGCTTAAACTCCAGGTTAACCGTGCCAGACTGGCTGTGTATACGTTCACAGTTGCCAGGCCGCCAGCCACACCGAGTGCACCGATAACCGCCGCACCACCACCGGAGAAAATCTGATCAAATACGATGACCATACTCAGAGAATCCGACACTGGCGTGTCGATGAGCAGCCAGGTACAGCCCAGGTAAATTAATCCCACCAGTAATGTGCCGGTCATAATGGCAGGGACTAAGTCCCGCCCCGGATCTTTAAAATCATCGGCCAGATGGGAAATGGCTTCTATGCCGAGAAAACTCCAGAATGCGATGCCCATGGCGGCCAGCATAGGATTCACATCAAAGGGCGTAGACGTTGCCTCAGGGAGCAGTTCGCCCGACGCCACAGGCTGACCTGCCAGCATGGCAATAACGACCAGAGTAATAACGAGTGTGAGGATGAGTTGTAGGGTCGAAG
This sequence comes from Alteromonas sp., assembly GCF_984505615.1. Lineage (NCBI taxonomy): Bacteria > Pseudomonadati > Pseudomonadota > Gammaproteobacteria > Alteromonadales > Alteromonadaceae > Alteromonas > Alteromonas sp. The sequence goes on from NZ_CFHOXV010000044.1 coordinate 24,534, forward strand.
AAAACTGAATACCCCGATAATTAAGCGCAAACAGCAGCGCGATAATACCCAGTTGAACGGGCAGCGCCCAGTCTGGTGAGAGACCAAACAGCGTTTCGATAAACCAGTACGTCATAATGATGGCAGCAGGCGCGCCAATAGGTACCACAAACAAGAACAGCAAACCGATAGTTCTGCCTGCAGATTTGCCAAACGCCTTTTCAACAAAATAGGCCGGGCCGCCTGCATGAGGGTAGCGGGAGGAGAGTTTAGCAAACACCATGGCAACGGGCAGTATTGCCACTGTCAGCACAAGCCAGCTGATCATTGCCCAGTGACCAGCGGTGTTGATGGTCATCTGCGGCAAAATAAATACGCTGGTACCCAGCAAAGTGGTGGTCAGCAGCCCGGCGCCCTGCCAGCGGCCAATTTTGTTATTTGCATCGTGCATGGTGATAAACAAACCCAATAGTACTGCGTTAATTTCAATTGCGTAATATACTGCGTTTTTGCGCTTCATAACGTGTTACTTTGCGTGCATTCAGCGCGTTGTTGCCGTCACTTTGACGGCAGAAAGACTTTTTACCTGCAAAATGACGGAATCACCATGGACAAATTCGATCAGGCTATTCTTGCTCAGCTCCGGCAAAATGCCCGGGCCAGTATCTCAGCTATTGCCGATGAAGTGGGCCTGTCACGTTCCGCCGTCACAGAACGGATTAAGAAACTGGAATCGAACAATGTGATCCGCGGCTATCAGGTCATGTTGTCAGAATCGCAAAAAGAAGGCGTTGCCGCCTATCTGGAAATCCAGCACAAGCGGGCACGGTGTGCAGAGGTGGTGCCCTATTTTCGCGCCATTCCCGAGGTCGTGTCGTGCTACGGTGTTACCGGCGAGTGTGACCTGATTGTGCTGATAAAAGCAGACACCATGCGCCGGCTACATGAAATCCGTGAGCATATCGATACCATCGACGACATCATCAAAATCAAAACCCACGTGGTGCTGAATCAGTGGTTGGGATAACTTCGTTTTAAAGGGAGCGGGAACACTTATATGCTCAGAAATACCAACCTCAACTTGCTTCGCACGTTACATGTATTGTTGCAGGAAGCCCATGTGAGCAAAGCTGCGCAACGTCTTCATATCACCCAGTCAGCGGTGAGCAGGCAGTTGGCGCAGCTTCGTGATATCTGGCAGGACGAGTTGCTGGTACGCAATGGTAATGTGCTTATCATGACGCCAAAAGCTGAAATGCTGAAAGCCAAGCTCGACACGCTCATGGATGATTTCGATTTGCTGTTGGCTGAAACCGTATTCGACCCTGAAAATTGGTTTGGCGAGCTGGTGCTGTCGTCGAGTGATTATGTCGCCCAGTATGTCATGCCGGACGTATGCAAGCGGCTCAATGCGCAAGCGCCAAACCTGGCGGTGAGCTTGCGGCTGTGGGAGCCTGAATATATTCACCGGCTCCACGAACTTAATATTGATATCGCTTCCACCATGTTGCCGCAAAAGCCGGATGGCATTTCTGGTATCCGTATTGGCGCGGACCATTCGGTGCTGGTGATGCACCAGTCACATCCACTGGCTTCAAAAAAGCATGTCACTGTGAATGAACTGATTGCTTATCCGCATATTAAAATTACCGGTGGGGCTGACAAAGATACCTTTGTTGATGACATGCTGCGGCAGCAAGACTTGCAGCGCCGGGTTCATTTGCGGGTGCCCTTCTTCAATGCAGCATTAAGCCATTTGCAAGTATTCGACGGGTTGATGGTGATGCCAGAGCACATTGCCGAGAGTTTGGGAGACAGCTGGAATATTGTGCACAAGCCACTGCCTTTCGACGTTGATGAAAACCAGTACTGGCTTATCTGGCATCCAAAATATGATAACGACATCAGACATAAATGGGCGCGGGAGCAGGTAAAAGACGCGATTGCTCATTGCGAAAGCTCAATCCAACTTTGATTGCTTTGTGGTATTACTCTAAATCATAGTTATGATGATATCTTATGATTTCCAGTTATGTTTATGATGCTTCTACAATGCAGGAAATTGGAGGGGCATCATGACCATCGTTGTATTTTTCACTTTATTTTCTGTTTGTTTGTTGGGAGCCATGTCTCCTGGTCCGAGTCTGGCGGTTGTGACTAAACATGCACTGTCTGGCGGGCGCTTTAACGGGCTTTGTACTGCATGGGCCCATGCGTCGGGTGTTTTCTTCTATGCATTATTAACCAGTTCTGGATTGGCCGTGTTACTGCAACATTCGCCAGTGTTGTTTAAAGCACTCACCTGGCTGGGAGCCGGGTACCTGGCTTATCTTGGGGTAAAATCGCTGATGTCGAAGGGCGGCATCCAGGCGCAATTGCAGTCTGGCAAAAAAGTCTCTGCGCTGGCGGCGGCGGGGGATGGCCTGGCAATATCATTGTTCAATCCTAAGATCGCACTCTTTTTTATTGCCCTGTTCAGTCAGTTTATCGGTGTGGCCGAAAACATGGCGGAAACCGCAGTTATCGTTGCAACCCCAGCATTGATTGACGGGCTGTGGTACACGCTGATTGCCGTGGTGATGTCGAGTCAGGCGGTAGTACAACGGATTCAGGCAAAAGCAGGCATTATTGATAAGGTAACTGGCGGGGTGTTGATCTTACTGGCTTTAAAAGCGGTGTCACTTTAAGAAAATTAAAAATGGAATTAACATTCCATTTTTCAATTAAAGCTATTTAAATAATCAATTTTTAATCAACGGCAATATTAGTCACAGTATCGCTGTGACCATAAGCTTATCATTCCAGTTGAGTCGTGAAGGTCGTCAGGCCTGCGTGTCACACTTACCGGTTGCGAAAGCGGACTTCCCTTATGTTCACTTTCGCAACCATTTCCCCTGAACACCATACAGACCGCGCTTCGCAGCGCTTTTTCCGGTAATCAGGCTACAGGTTTAACGGATATTATCAGGGTGTCCGAGCAGGTAATGCAGTGTGATTTCGCTCAAGTCTTCCAGCATTTCGTCCCAGTCTTCTTCACCACTGGTGGAGTCCACAAAACCCAGCCCCAGAAAACGGGATAAAGCAGAATAGGCATACATAAAACCACGGTGAACGGCACGGGTTGGATCGGGTTGAGTAATTTCATCTTTGCATTCTAAAAGCAGCTTAAGAAAGTCCTCGGTATTTTGCCAAGCGTGTTGTTTACCAATTTCCCGCACCACTTCATCTACCACAGAAATTTCCATTAGCGGCCGTAGAATTCCCTGATATTTGCGAAGGATATCGCCATACTGACGAATAACCGCCGGCACCAGTTGCCTGAGCTTCAGGTTTTGTCTGCGGATCATGTTAATTGCTACAGCTGAGTCGACTTCCAGCGCTTCGAGTTCGTTGCGCTGAACCTGACGGATCAGGTTCTCTTTGCTGTTAAAGCGGTTATAGATAGAACCGATAGAGACGTTGGCACGCTTACTCACTTCCTGAAGCGTAAATTCTGCGTAACCTTTTTCGATTAATAAGTCGGCGGCGGCCCGAAGCAAGCGCTCCAGAGAAGCCCGGCTCCGACTCTGCTTCGGTTCCCTGTGAAATTCAGTAGTATCTGTACTCAAACGGGTATTCCAATTAACAATTTAACGTCATTTTATGCCCTGAATAATAGCGTTTTTCGCCGCAGATAAACACCGGTTTATCGTGGCGGGGCGTGATCACGGCAGTGCCGTTACTTTCTCACGTTAGAATATTATGGCAAAGTTGTAAAAAATTATCTAAACAAATGTGCTTGATCCAATTTTTAGAATCTGTATTCTAAGAACATATTCTGAAGCTGGACCATTTTGAATGAAATCTGTTATCGCTTTTTTCAAACGGCTGGAGCAAATACCGCAGGGCCTGATCATTGTTATCTCTGCATTTCTTCCTCTCTTCGCCATCGTGTCGATGTTTCCGGCATTGCCGTCCATCATCGACCACTTCAAAGACCATCCTAATGCCCGGGAGCTTGTGCCGCTAATTGTGTCGGCGCCCGGGTTAACTATCGCGCTCACCGCTTCTTTTGCCGGTGTACTGGTAGACAAATACGGCAGGGTACGGTTGCTACTGTGGGCAACCTGTCTGTACGGTGTATTCGGTGTGGCGCCTTTCTTCTTAACTGACATCTACGCCATGTTCGCCAGCCGTCTGCTGCTGGGCTTTGCTGAAGCCATCATCATTACTGCGGTAAATACGTTAATTGCTGATTACTGGGAAGATGAAGGTCGTCGCGACTGGTTATTCCTGCAAGGACTGGCCGGGCCGTTCCTCGGCGCTATTGTTATCCGCACCGCAGGCCCTGCTACGGAAATTCAATGGAACGGCGTGTTCCTGATTTACTCAGTGGCTTTCGTTATTTTCCTGCTGATGCTGAAGTATTTAAAAGAGCCGGCGCGTCAGGTGAAAGCGGGAGTAGCCAGTGCAGTAGAAGCCGTCAACAAAGTGCCGTTTCCCACTGCTACCATGGCTGCGATTGGCGCCGTAACCCTGCTGTCATCGGCACTTTACTATGTGTTTATTATTTCCGGTGGTCTGGTGTTCCGTGAGCTCGGCATTAATGAGCCGTCACGGATCAGCGAATTGTCAGCCATTCCCAGTTTGTTCGTGATGGTGGGTGCATTCATTTTCCGTTTACTGGGTGGTAAGTCGAATGCAATTCAAATCGGCAGCTTCCTGGTAGTGCTGTGCGGCGGCCTGCTTATTATGGGCACCGCCAACAGCGTGGAAATGCTGGTTCTGGGTCTGGTTATTCAACAAACCGGTGCCGGTATGTCTGTACCCAGTCTGATTGCCTGGACACAAACCAAAGTCCCTGCTCAACACCGTGGTCGGGGCATGGGAGTGTGGGCATCGTGTTTCTTCTTCGGTCAGTTCTCCAGCCCCTGGCTGGTGGCCCGCATCGAATCGTTAACCGGCAGTGTGCATGGCGCATTTGCTGTGGCGGGTGGGATTGGCCTGGCGGCCGGCTGCATCGGCCTGCTTCTTCACTTCAAGTCTGATTCCGGCTCTAAAACTGCCAGCGCCAGTCAGCACTAATTAAACAAGATACTCTTTGGGAGAGAACTCACATGACAATTAAGCGTGGCGTGAGCCTTTATAGCTACCAGAACGAAACGTTTCTGGGTGATATGACACTGGATGATTGTATTCGTGTGTGTGCAGAGATGGGCGCGAACGGTATTGAAGTCATCGGCGAGCAGTCGTTCTGGGGGCACCCGGAGCAATCCATTGAAGATGCGGCGATTGAAGGCTGGCACGAATCAATTAAAAAGCATGGCGCAGTGCCGGTTGCTTTGGATTTCATGATTGACTACAAGCGCTACAAGGGTCGCATCATGACACTTGAAGAGCAGGTGGAAAGCATCAAAAAAGACATCGCACTGGCAAAGCGCCTGGGTACGCCGTTCATGCGTGTGCTGGTGTCAATCGACCCTGATGTACTGGTAGCTGCAGCGCCGTTTGCTGAAGAAGCCGGCGTTAAAATGCTGGTAGAAGTGCATGCCCCGCTGCATTTCGATCATCCGTGGATTTTACGTCACGCCGAAGCATTTGATAAATCCGGCTCTGACGCGCTGGGTTTCCTGCCTGATATGGGCATGTTCCTCGATAAATTCCCGCCTTGCTGGAAAGCCCGCTTTATTCGTAACGGTGTGCCGCAGAATATTGCTGACTACATTGAAAAGGCCTACGAAGACCGTGTTCTCAGTGAATACGTGATCCAGAACGTACGTGAAATGGGTGGCACAGGTCCTTCACTGGGTATGGCTGAGACCCTGCGTCACAACGCCGCCTATGCACCGGAACGTATGCTGCCTCACATGGACAGAATTCATAACATCCACGGCAAGTTCTATGAAATGACCGAAGACTGCATTGAGCCGGCCATTCCCTATGAGCGCATTATTCAGGTACTCACCAAAGGCAATTACGACGGTTACATTTGTTCGGAGTATGAGGGCAACCGCTGGATTGAAGATGCACACACTGTAGATTCAGTAGAACAGGTCAGACGCCAGCAAAAAATGTTGGAAAACCTTATCAACAAATATCAGCGCTAAGGAGTCATTATTATGTTTGATAACAAAGTGATCGTAGAAAACAGCCTGACACGGGTGACCAGCGCTGAAGCGGGTTTTGATGGCGTAAGTGTACTGGCACGTTTGCCTTACTATCGTGGTCTGGGCCTGTCGATGGTTGAAAACATTGCAGTAACCGTTGATGACAAACTGGTGGCCCGGGAAGATACCTTGTTTTCTGTGCGCGGTAACACTTGGACACTCGACGAAATGGAAACCGAATACGGTGACCGCTGGAACTTTGGTGAAAAAGCAAAAGTACTGGTGAAGCTACCGGAAGGGCTGGATGACGGCGAACATGATATTTCTGTTGCCATCACCATGCGGGTTTCATACTTGCCTTTCGTGCCTACCACCAAAGATACAAAGCGTCTGGCGTTGCAGGGTTAATCCTGCAATCCCATTCCCGCATCGCGTCGGAGCATAGCATGACAGACTCAACTAATTCGTCACGCCGCCACTTTATGGCAGGTGCATTAATGGCGGCGGCAGGCCTCACGGTAGCACCGCACGCCATCTGGGCGGCAACATCAGCATCTGCTGCTTTTGACCACAAAGCGATGCTGGATTGTCTTTGCGATATTGTTATCCCGGCCACAGACACGCCCGGAGCCAAAGGCGTGAATGCCAGCGCTTTTGTTATGAAGGCGGCGGAACACGCTCTTAAAGGTGCGCAAAAAAGTGATGTTGATACGTTTGCCGTTGCACTGAATGACTATGCCGGCGCAGATTTTTTGTCGTTTAAAGCAGAACAACAATTCAGCCTGATAGAAAAACTGGATGCGCAGGTCTACGACCGCGCGGCTTCTGCTTCCCTGCCGCCTGCGCTCATGCTGTGGCAAAAGATAAAGTCGCTGATCCTGGTGGCTTACTATACCTCTGAGGTCGGGGCATCGAAAGAGCTGAAGTATTTACTGATACCCGGCCAGTTCAAGCCGGATGTGCCGTTGAGTGAAGAACCGAAAGCCTGGTCTAACGACTGGACAGGAGTGAAGTACGGATGAATCAGTCTGATAGTACAACCTATGATGCCATCGTAGTTGGCTCCGGGATTACCGGAGGCTGGGCGGCAAAAGAGCTCACCGAAAAGGGGCTGAAAGTGCTTATGCTGGAGCGGGGAGAAGATATTCCTCACCGTACCGGCTATAAACATGAAATGACGCCGCCCTGGGAAATGCCATTCCGTGGGGAAGGGGATCAGGCGTATTGGGAGAAACACTATCCCATTCAGCAACACAGCGGTCATCTCACCGAATGGACAGAAGACTACTGGGTAGACGACAGCGAACAGAGCTACGAAACTGCGCAGGAACCGGGCTTTCGCTGGTTGCGTGGCTATCACCTGGGCGGCCGCTCCCTGATGTGGGGCCGGCAATGCTACCGCTGGAGTGATTACGATTTTGAATCCAACGCCAGAGACGGTCATGGCACCGACTGGCCTATCCGCTATAAAGATATTGCCGACTGGTATGACTATGTAGAGTCTTTTGTGGGTATTTCCGGTGCGAAAGAAAATCTGCCGCAGTTACCCGACGGACAGTTTCAGCCGCCTATGGCGTTAAATGCCGTTGAGCAGCACATGCGCGAGGAAATCTTTAAAACCTATCCGGAGCGTTGCTTAACTATTGGCAGAACCGCTAACCTAACCGAAGGCAAGCCCGAAGAAGGGCGGGTGAACTGCCAGTACCGTAATATCTGCTCCCGGGGTTGTTCATTCGGTGCCTATTTCAGCACCCAAAGCAGCACACTGCCGGCGGCGCAGAAAACCGGAAACTTAACCCTGCGAACCGACAGCGTGGTTGAAACCGTGATTTACGATAACAAGGCGAAACGGGTTACCGGCGTCACGGTTATCGACCGGAAAACCAAAGAAAAACTGACGTACAACGGTAAGCTGGTATTTCTCTGTGCCGGTGCGTTTAACTCCGTTGCACTGATGCTGCGTTCTACGTCTGAAGCCTTTCCTGACGGACTGGCCAATTCGTCGGGAACGCTGGGTAAATACATCATGGATCATGCTGGCACACTGGGCGTGGCGTCGATTATTCCCGGTTACGATGAACATTATTATCACGGCTCCCGTCCTACCGGTGTGGTGATCCCCCGCTTTGTGAACCTGGAAGAGAATGACAAGCCTTACCTGCGCGGCTTCTCTTATCAGGGCGGTGCTTACCGTTCTGGCTGGACCCGTGGCATGCGACAGGCCGGTGTGGGCGAGGCGTTCAAAGATGAGTTACAGGCACCCGGCCCGTGGAAATTCGTACTCACCACTTTTGCAGAGTGTTTGCCACAGGAGACCAACCGCATCACCCTCAGCGACACGAAAACCGACGCTGATGGCTTACCTCAACTGCGTATCGACTTTGCTTTCAGCGATAACGAATACAAGTTGCTCGCAGCAGCTAAAGAAGAAGCGGCAAAAATGGTGGAAGCGGCAGGCGGTAAGGTGCTGTTTGGCTCTGACAAACCCAATCCGGGAGGCTCGGCTATCCATGAAATGGGCGGGGCGAGAATGGGTAAAGATCCTGAAACCTCGGTACTCAATGGCTACAATCAGGCCCACGATATCCCGAATCTGTTTGTCACCGATGGCGCAGCAATGGCGTCATCTGCCTGTCAGAACCCGTCTCTCACCTACATGGCGCTTACCGCCAGGGCTGTGGATTATGCAGTGAAAGCGCTGCAAGCGGGTACGATCTGACCTCAGTTCCTTCTTTTATATATTTTTAGAATCTATTTTCCAATAATGAGGTATCAATTTCATTGATGCCTCTCATCATTAAGTTCGCGTTTTAGATAGCGGAAATTCCTGTATTTTATTTTTTGTTAACTAAATGTGTCATTCGGTACATGGGGTTAACAAAGGCGATGTGAGTGATGTCCGGTGGCATGGTGAAACGCAGCAAAGATTGCGGTAACCCGTCCACAGGCATTCGCATAAGAAGACATACAGGAAGCCAAAATGAAAAACACGCAAATTTTCAAAGTCACGGCGCTGGCGGCTGCCATTGCCAGTCCGGTGCTTTACGCTCAAGAAACAGTTGAAACTGATGAGTCTCAAGGGTTTGAAGTTATCCTTGTGGAAGCGCAGCGGACCACTCAAAACCTGCAGGAAGTGCCGGTGAGCGTTCAAGTGCTCTATGGTTCTGATCTGGCAGAACAGAATATCAATGAACTGACACAACTCTCTGTCATGGCGCCCACACTGCAGGTGGGACAGGACAATACCTACGCCATTCGTGGCATCGGTTCCCAGATTTTTGCCG